>NZ_DFTS01000074.1:4785-9759 GCF_002383015.1 Idiomarina sp. UBA4206 | reverse complement strand
TTTAAGTGTGGTACCCAAATAACGGTGTCGTCGTTGGTTACTAACTCGACCGTACGCATGCCTATATGGGTAACTTCGCCATAACTACCGTCAACTTCTATCCAGTCACCCGGTCGGTAGGGCATTTCATGAATAGCCACCACCCCGGCAATTAAACTACTCACATAGTCTTTTAATGCAAAACCTATAGCCAGGCCCGCTGCACCCAGTGTTGCCACCATGTTCTGCAACGTTGGCTCAATGATCCGGGGCATTATCATAACTAGGGCAACAACCAATACCAGTATGCGAATCATTGGTACTAAGGCCAAAGTGTACAGTCGGCGCTTACCATGCAGGTGGGAGGCAACCCAGGGTAGAACACGCTGAGTCAGCCAAACTATCGCTAGTGCAAAAACGAAAATCACTGCAATCTCAAAAATCGCAAAGCCGTCCAGCGATTTAAAGAGTCCGGTAACGTCGTCTACTGATCCTGTTTCCATTAATGTCTCCCGTTAAAACCGGTCTAGCCAAAAGCCCCGCGAGGCCAGCAATTCTCTGACGACCGGGTAACCGCGTGCAGTGACATACCAAAGCTCCTGCTCAAGCTCTATCAAACCTCGCTGATGCAAAACCTGTAGCTGAATTTCAAGCTGACTACCGGATATTATTGGCAACACCTTAACCAACTGCCCTTTATTCAAACCTCGGTGTAACAGCAGAGCATAACAGACAAAAGCCGTGGCATTGTTAATCTCTGAAGGCATGCTGGGTGTTTCAACAGGTTTCTCGCTACTGCGCTGGTAACGATCGGAATAGGCAGCAGCCACACCTGCGTTACCACGACTTAACGCCGCTAATGCCCGCAAACGACCATCGCCACGAGCCAAACCAAGCTCCTCCAACGCTCGCTGATCCAGCCCCTGCAAAGTCCACAATTGGCTTACCGGAACCGGCCAGACCTTTTCAAGAAAAGCCCAGGCCCAGCTGTCACAAACAATAACGCCTTTGCCTGCTTCGCCTGAAAGCACAGTAGAAAAGAATTCACGAACCCACCGCAACCCATTGGTTTGGCGAAGGAAACCATGCGCTAACTGTGGCAAAATCCACGGCTTATTATCATCGGACTTGGACAAAAATTCAGGCAGAGTAGAATCACCCGGGTCGCAAAGAGGCTCTCTGTCGGGCAGGTTCATTTCCCTGAGACTATGCTTCTCAGCCCACTTCTTTACGGCTTCTTCAACACCTGAATGAGGTGGTGCGATTATCCAGCGTAAGCTGTTATCTTCGTCGTCCTCCAGCCACTCAGAAAAACACTGTTCCAAAGCATCTGCTGCGTCGTCAAAACTGAGCTCCAGTGCACTCGACTGGTCATCCTCACTTTCTTGCTCTTGTTCAGGGGTTATCCATCGAATAAATTTTCCCCACCACTTTTTAACCTTGATAACGGTCGGCACCGCAGGTTTTTCGTAATCGTCAACAGTAACCCATTGCCACGTTTTCTTTGGCTCTTCGGCCATTCTAAGGTCCCTTTTCACGGATAAAATAAGTGAGTGCTTAACAACGATAATAGAGTGCCCTGAACCAGAGTCCAATGAAAAATTTGCAAATAGACTCTTGAAACCAATTTAACCAGTGCACATATAAGAGTTAAGGCCGGTGTCTCTGAGAGAGCCGCCTTAAACCGACACATGGTGTGTCACTTGTTTATTACAATTAACGTTATTGCTTCTTAGGAGAATGACTATTATGGCAACTATCGACTTAAGCCCTCTATATCGTAGCAGTGTAGGTTTTGACCGTATGGCATCTTTGCTGGATTCGGCACTACGCTCAGATACTGGTGCAACCGGATACCCTCCCTACAACATTGAACTGGTAGCAGAAAACCAGTACGCCATTACCCTGGCGGTTGCAGGTTTTGAAGAGGATGATCTGGAAATTGAAGTAGAGAACGGCGTGCTTCGTGTGACCGGCAAGAAAGCCGAAGAAAACGAAAAACGCGAGTATCTGCACCGCGGCATTGCAAACCGTGCCTTCGAACGTAAGTTCAGCCTGGCTGAACACATTGAAGTCACAGGCGCAGCCTTAAAGAACGGTCTGTTAACGGTCGGCTTGGTGAAAAACATTCCTGAAGCCATGAAGCCGAAACGCATCAACATTGGCAGCTCGACTAAAGACCTGCTGGAAGATCGTTCCAAAAGTAAGGAAAATGCTGCTTAAACTTAAGCACTGGATGAGGGGCGGCAATTAGCCGCCCTATTTTTCCTGACGTTGCCACTCTACTGGGTGCCCACAGACGAACCCCTGGACATAGTCTACACCCAGCTGTGTGAGCTTAATGCGCGCTTCGTCACTTTCAACGCCTACTGCGCACACCTCAATACCAAGCACTTTAGCAATACGAACGCAGCTTGCTACCAGTTCTGCATCAACAGCGTCCACCAGCATGTCCTGCACCCAAAAGCGATTGACCTTAATTTGCGTTAACGGCAACTGCCGCATTAAACGAAATGAATTAAAGCCTGTTCCGAACTGATCCAGCGCTGTACCAACCCCCAGCCCCTGAAGCTCTTTGAACAGACGGTAGGTTTCATCAAAATACTTGTCGGCATCGGGCTCAGCCACTTCAAACATTAATTGTTCCGGTTGCAGCACCGACTGCTTAAGAATTTGCTCAAGAAAACGAATGAAGTCGACGTCCTCCAGACTTTGCGCCGACAAATTTATGTGGCAACGCCAGGTTCTGTTTGCCTGAAACGGTTGTTCGTTAAAGTGCTCAATAACTTCGCGAACTAGCCAGCGGTCGGCTTTACCCATCACACCCGCCCGCAATGCTGATCTCAGAAACTGTTGCGGCGCAATGGCTTCATCAGAGCCTGAGCCGGGTAGCCTCAGCAATACCTCGAAACAGTGTTTGTCTTCGCTTTTAGACGTACTGATAAGCGGCTGCGAAAACAATTGCCAGTCTTCTTCCCTTAAAGCCTTTTTCAACCGAGTTTCCCATTCTGCCTCTGCCTGGCCAATTAAACGTTTCTGATCGGCTTCACTGTAGGAGTGCACCCGGTAGTCACCTTGCTGCATAGCAAGCTGAACGGCCTCACGCGCTTGTCGCATTAACGTACTGGCTGCAACGTCCTCATCTGCGCTGTAGGAAATACCGGCGTGTGCAGTAAGCTGAAATATGCGCTTATCACTGCTGAAACGGAACTCACGGCAAAACTGAAGCAAACGATGAGCCTGTGCAAACGCGGCTTGCTCATCCTCACGGCTTAACAAGGCAATTTCCGTTTCACTAATACGGGCAACCCGTGCACTTTTCGGAGCTTTTTGCTGAAGCGACAAGGTCAACTGCAATATAGCCTGATCACGCCCGTCGGAGCCCGCTTGGTCAGCGATAACCTGCAAGCCTGTGAGGCGAATAATAGTCACACTTGAAGTCTTTTTCTTATCCAGCCTGTCTTGTAATAAACGCCGAAATTCCCGCACGTTGAGCAGCCCGGTAACGGCGTCGTGATGCGCCAGGAAATTCAAATGAACTTCCGCTTCCATGCGTTTAGTAACATCTGCTATACGCCCGGTATTATCAGTGAAAAGCTCGATATCCAGCCACACTTTTCGACCATCAAGACGTTCAATAGAAACCAATTGCCGCTGACCATCAATATTAAACCCGTTAGGCCAGTTGGCCCGAATTTGTTCTTCGGAGTGCGCCGCGAGAATTCTCATCATTTGACGGTTAACCTGCTTAATACTGCCGTCAGAATTCATCTGAAACCAACCTTCCCCGGTTCGTTTCAACAGCCGCCATAACCTGCGCCGCAAGGCTTTTCGGTTTTGCTTTAAATGGCTAATACGTTGCATTAAACGGCTGAGACGGTAACGCTCTAATGCCAGTAAAAACATAATAGTGACCAGCGTCAGACCACTATACAAAAGAAGCCCTGAAAGCCCTTCCCAAATTGGATTATAACGAGGAGAGACTAATAACCAGGCGGATAATACAGTGAGTACCATCAGTGCTGTTTGCCAGGGATGCCCTGACACAGGCTGTTTCTGCAAACTGCGCCCAACGACAACACCGCCCCAGAGTAGTAGTGCGTTAATTTCCCAGGAAATAAGCGCCAACTGCCAAGGCTCCGGAAGCCACGGCAATAAAATGGTCATAGCGATAGCAATTAACATTACCGAGTAACCAATTCGGTTAAACCTCGATAGCTTGAAACGAAAACGCGACCACTCCCAGATAAACCAACTGAGTGCAACAATCAGTAGCTGGCTAATATAGCCTTTCAAAACTGCCGCTATGTCCGGCGAGTATGGCGTAAAATAGGTTATCCAGACACCGCTATGCAGCAGCAGTGACAACGTAAAGGCTAGTGTTAGTGTGCCAAACGCAATTAACAGACGACTACCAAATAACCTCGCCGAGGTGGCTGCAGCCAGAGCTAATAAAATTAGGATACCAGCATTAACACCCAGCGCAGTTTGTTGTTGCTGCAGGCGCAGCTGCAAGTCTCCGGGTTGCCATAAGCTTACGGAAGGCATTTGCTCTGGCCATTGCTGAACCGATACGGCCAGCCAGACAATTTCGTTTGCAGGTATGGTAACGGGCAGCACCTGCTCGTGTGATAAATACTCTCGCTGTAAAATTGGCGTCGAAAAACGACTGATGCTTTGGCTTGTTATTTGGCCTTCTTTATCCAGTAAGTAGACACCAACTTTTTCCAAATAAGGATCGCCGAACTTAAGATGAAAAGTCAGGGGGGCATTACTGCGGTTAAACAGCGGGATAACGCCCCAGACATTTGGTCGCTCACCGGCGTAATTATGGTCCTGCAGTTGTGAAGGGCTGAGCCATCGCTGGGGTTCATTCACCGCTATATTTTCAACATTTAAACTCTTATCCACAACACGATAGTTCAGATATTCATTCAGCATGAGTCTGGAAGTTTGCGGAGAAACGGTAAGCGGCTCCTGAGCAGCCGCAGACTG
>NZ_DFTS01000074.1:2778-4702 GCF_002383015.1 Idiomarina sp. UBA4206 | reverse complement strand
CTTAACCCTAAAGCGAATAATAACCCGACCAACCAATATCTAAACATAGCCATGCTCCGCCAATTTCGCTTGTACCGCAGGCTGCGGCTCTTCCAATGCCTGCAGCCAGATGGCATCGCAAATTTCAGAGTAAAACAATAACCAGTGGCGCTGGTTTATACTTAAGCGCCAGCAAAACTGATCTGCCGCTTGTTCTCTTTCACGAACAGTGGCTCCAATACGCTCACAAAGCTCATCAACCCAAAGCTCAAGCTCGGCTTCCGGTGGTGTACTTTTTAACGTAATGACATTGTCTTCCATTGCTGTTTATTACCCGTTAAATAATTGTCGCTCGCTGGCTCCGGACAGAAAGGCTTCCACGGCGTGCATAAAGTCATCACCATAACGTGCCAGTTTCACTTCCCCAACACCATTGATTTCTAACATATCTTTGGCTGTTGTGGGATAGTGCACACACATTTCAACTAATGCTGCATCGCTAAAGACAACGAATGGTGGCACTTGGTCACGGTCGGCAATGTCTTTACGTAATTTACGTAAACGCCGGAACAATATTTTATTATAGTCGCCACGGTCGGTAATACGGGTTTTGGTAGCGGTTAATTCGATTCTCGGCTTGGCCAGTTCCAACGGAACTTCGCCCTTTAACACCGGACGCGCTGCGTCAGTAAGCTGAAGCGCCGCAAAACGGCGTATATCCTGCAGAATAAGCCCTCGATGAATCAACTGTCTTAACACCGAGATCCAGTGCTCCTGTGTTTCCGATTTGCCCAGGCCTTAGGTACTGAGCTGGTCGTGTCCAAGCTCGATAACCCGTTGCGCTTTTGAGCCGCGTAAAACCTCAACCACATGGTTAATACCAAACTGTTGGCCTACCCGGTACACGCAGCTCAGCGCCTTTTGGGCATCTTCCAGACCGTCATAGCGTTGCGGCGGATCCAGGCACAAGTCACAGTTTCCGCATTCTTTATCGGAGTATTCATTAAAATAATTCAGCACCACCAGGCGTCGACAGGTCTGGGCTTCTGCCATGGCTTGCATTGCTGAAAACTTTTGCGCCTCAACCAGGCGTCGCTGCTCATTTTCCTGCTCTTCTATCATCCGCCGTATCCACTGCGCGTCACGTGGGTCATAAAGCATAAGCGCTTCTGCCGGCAGGCCGTCGCGACCGGCACGCCCGGTTTCCTGATAGTAAGACTCCACACTACGTGGAATATCAAAATGAATAACAAAGCGAATGTTCGGCTTATTAATACCCATGCCAAAGGCCACTGTTGCCACAACAACGTCTATGTCGTCACGCAGAAACTGCCGCAGGGTACTTTCCTTTATTTGATGCTCAATACCGGCATGGTAGGGCGCAGCGCGCACGCCAGCTTGTTGAAGACTTTCAGACAGCTCTTCGGTTTTCTTGCGGCTACCGCAATAAATAATACCGGCGGCGCCTTTTTGCTTTTTAACGTAGTCACGAACCTGCTTCAGCGGCTTGTACTTTTCCTGTACCACGTAACGAATGTTGGGGCGGTCAAATGAACTGCGGTGCACCAAAGGTTCGCGCAAACACAGTCGTTCAATAATGTCGTGCTGGGTGGCCGAGTCGGCAGTTGCCGTTAATGCCATAAAAGGCACACTGGGTAAATAATTACGCAGCACCCCGAGTTTGCCGTATTCAGGCCGGAAGTCGTGCCCCCACTGGCTGATACAGTGCGCTTCGTCCACCGCAATAAAGTTCAGCTTTAAGGTTTGCAGGCGTTCAATAAAGGTTGGTTGTAAAACCCGCTCTGGGCTTACATAAAGCAGCTTAATGTCACCGCTCTGAAGCCCTTGCATGGTTGCCATAGACTCTTGCGATGACACCCCGGAATGCAGCGTCGCCGCTGAAATATCCAGAGCTTTAAGTGCCTCGACCTGATCCTGCATTAGC
>NZ_DFTS01000074.1:0-2678 GCF_002383015.1 Idiomarina sp. UBA4206 | reverse complement strand
CGAAATAACCAGAGTAAGGCCGTCACCACAAATGGCCGGCAACTGGTAACAAAGCGACTTGCCACCACCGGTTGGCATCAGTACCAGCGAGTCACGCCCCTGCATAGCGGCCTGCATAATATCCTGCTGACCATCGCGAAACTGATGGTAGCCAAAGGTAGACTCAAGCTGCTGCTGAAGCGGATCAAACTGCGTTTTTTCGGCGGTACTGCTGTGCATGGTTATATTGACTTCCCGAGTAACATGCTCTTATTGTAAGCGTCCTGTTCGTTAATCACCATGCCGAAAATGAATACACAAACAATACTGACAAAAGTTTCCGAGTTTATGAACACTCAGGTTCCGTTCCAGGCACTGCTTGGCCTGGAAATTACGGAATTTAACCCTGCCCGTGGTGAAATTCGATTTAAATGGCAAGACCAGCTTATGGGCAATGTACCACAGCGTATGTTGCACGGCGGGGTTACGGCTACGGCGCTGGATACCGCCGGAGGACTGGTCGCTATTGCCGGCATGGTCGACAGACTGGAGTCACCTTCTGAAGCTTATTTAATGGAGCGGCTGAGCCGTTGTGGTACTATTGACCTTCGGGTTGATTACCTCCGTCCGGGCCGTGGCACTGAGTTTATTGCCAGCGCAACCATTATCCGCTCAGGCAACAAAGTGGCGGTAGCGAGGATGGAATTGCACAACGAAGAAGGCACGCACATAGCGTTTGGAACCGGTACTTACCTGGTCGGCTAACGCAGATTAAATAAGGATTCCCACTATGTCCGATGACGCAGTTCGGGCGCGGCATGGCGTTTTTTTCGCACTTGCTGCCTACACCTTTTGGGGCATTGCACCGGTTTATTTCAAACTGGTAAAGCAGGTGCCTGCGTTCGAGATACTCTCCCACCGTATTATTTGGGCGTTTTTAATGGTGTTTGTGCTGATCGTTGCCATGAAACGGCTGGATCGCATTCGTCCTATTCTGAAAAGCCGCAAACTGGTACTGCGTCTGACTCTTGCCACTTGCTTACTGGGCGGCAACTGGTTTTTGTTTATTTGGGCGGTAAACACCGACCATATGCTGGACGCCAGCCTGGGCTATTACATTAACCCACTACTGAACGTAGCTATTGGTATGGCCTTTTTCGCCGAGCGTATGCGTCGGTTACAGTTAATTGCCATTGGCATGGCGGTGGTAGGGGTTTCTATTCAGGTTATTACCTTTGGCTCTGTGCCCTGGGTTGCTCTGGCTTTAGCGTCCAGCTTTGCCATTTATGGTGCCATTCGCAAACGTCTGCCGGTCGATTCCATTAGCGGGCTGTGGCTCGAAACGGCTATTTTGCTGCCGGTTATGCTGATTTACCTATTTGGCTTCGCACAGTCTGCCAGCAGTGACTTAACCGCTAACCCGTGGACCTTAAATCTGCTTTTGGTTGCTGCGGGGCTGGTAACAACCATTCCACTGCTGTGTTTTACGGCTGCAGCACAACGCTTACGTTATGCGACACTGGGCTTCTTTCAGTATATTGCGCCAACATTAATGTTCATATTAGCGGTGATGGTTTACGGTGAGCCTTTAGAGGAAAGTAAGCTGGTTACCTTCATTATTATCTGGAGTGCGCTGGCACTGTACAGTTTCGATTCAATAATACAGCGCCAGCGGGATCGTAAAGCGAAGAAGCGATTAGCTTCAGCTGAGGCTGGCATCCATTGAGATGTCAGCGTTCAACACCTTACTGACCGGACAGCCGTCTTTCGCTTTTTCTGCCAGTTTCTGGAATTTGCTTTCGTCAATATCCGGAATGCTGGCTTTAACCGTTAAGTGAATTTTCGCGATGCTGAAGCCATCACCGTCTTCCTCTAAGGAAACTTCGGCTTTGGCGTCAATACTGTCCGGCTCATAGCCAGACTCTCCCAGCATTAACGAAAACGCCATGGCGTAGCAGCCTGCGTGCGCAGCACCAAGAAGCTCTTCAGGGTTAGTGCCCTTACCGTCTTCAAACCGGCTCTTAAATGAGTATTGGGTACTGTCTAAAACACCACTTGGCGTTGAAACAACACCTGAACCTTCTTTAATACTGCCTTTCCACTGTGCATTTGCAGAGCGTTTCATAAAATGCCTCCGACATAGTATGTATGTACTTTAAACATAGTCGAAGAACGCATTTTTTGATCACTACTTTACACTTCAGAAGACGGGATCCAGGCGCGCATACGAAACAACCAGCCACTTACTGCCGACGTTATCGAAATTGATCTGGACTCTGGATTGCGGCCCGGTGCCTTCGTAGTTCAATACCGTACCCTCGCCAAATTTCGGGTGGCGTACACGTTGCCCAAGTGAGTACCCGGTCTGCTCAAAAGCCTCATGGCTGGCGGCGTTATTAAATCGGCTGTAACTGCTGGGCTTTTCAACTTTGGTTTGTATACGCACTTCGTGCAATGTGTCCGGCGGAATTTCACTAATAAAGCGACTGACTTTGTGAAACAATTCCTGACCATAAATACGGCGCTGCTCAGCGTAAGTAAGCACCAACTTTTGCATGGCGCGGGTCATTCCCACGTAGCAAAGTCGCCGCTCTTCTTCCAACCTTCCTGGTTCATCCATAGACTGCTGGGACGGAAACAAGCCTTCCTCCACACCGGTCATAAACACCAACGGAAATTCCAGATCGGAAGAGCGTCGT
>NZ_DFTS01000076.1:17735-22335 GCF_002383015.1 Idiomarina sp. UBA4206 | reverse complement strand
TTGTGAGCATAACAAACAAATTTTATCGCCAGCAAACGGCGCTGGCTGCGACGTCAACCCGCTCCGAGGCTTTCCGCGCTAAATTTGGGCGTTAAATTTCAGGAAGGGGGAGAGCATGAAACGAGACATGAATCTTGTCGTTGAGCTCCTGAAGTATTTTGAGGAAAGGGAAGAAATTGGAATAGATCAGAATGTCGCTATTCCAGAGTACGATGAGCGCCAAGTGCAATATCACCTGCGTAGAATGTTTGAAGCTGGACTTCTGGATGCAGAGGCTTCGTATTCAACAACAACCAAAACCAGAATAATTACGGTTTACCCCTTTGGTCTTACATGGCAAGGGCACGAATTTCTAGATGCTCTGAGAGGAGAGGGAGTGTTAAGTAGCATCAAGGACAAGGTTGGGGGGTCTATCAGTGAGATTCCTTTCTCAATTCTGAAGGAGCTAGCAATTAATGCATCAAGAGTTGCTGTTGGGCTTTAAATTTAACAAGCGGCGCCAGGCGGACCAAATTTCCGCTCGTTCCTCGCTCCAATTTGCCCGCTGCGCCGGGCGTTATGTTGTTTACTGGATCGCATAAAAATGAAACTAATTAAGAGTATATTTTACGTGTTAATCATCAGCAGCCTATCAGCCTGTTCGATGAAAAGTGTAAAATTGGCGCACGCTAACGACCCAGATTTAATTAAAGTTTGTCGTCATGCATTTATCGACTGGCGTGCAGCATCGCATATGGTTGATTTTTACAATTTTAAATGTGCGCAAAGAGCAATAGAGCAAGGCTACTTATTAGGTGATTCGAACTTATCTTCTAAGGATTTTTCAATACCTGAGGCACCTTCTGGAAAAACCTGGAATGAAGCATTGGCACTCAAAGAGCTAAGTGCTGATCGAATAACCAGGGAAAAGTATGGGTACATTTTGGCAGTTTTGGAAATGAAGTATCGTGCCAAAATTTCAAAAGCAAAATCAGAGCTCGAATCGGGTAAAATAACTAAGGAAGAATTTGATAATATTAAGGAGGAAGCATCAGAGGCATTCTATGGTGTCCCCACAACATAACAAGGTGTTGCAGCGCGACGTCCAAAGCTGTGCGCCTTTTGTGGTCGCTGCGCTTATACCACAAAAGCCACCCAGCTTTGGCCGCGGCTGAACGCGGGCGTTATGCAGTCAGTCTCACGCCTTATTGACAAGTGTCACGTGACGCAATACACTTTGTTTCATGAGCAAATCCTTTGCTGACAAACGAACTCAAGAACTCTACTCCAAGGGCAAGTCAAAGAGATTTCCTGCGGATGTTGCTCCGAGAGCCGCTAGAAAACTCGAATACGTGGATCTGGCGGTGCAGCTGGAGGATTTGAAAGTGCCGCCTGGCAATCGCCTTCACCCTCTGGCGGGAAATAGGCAAGGGCAGCACGCAATTTCAATAAATGATCAGTGGCGTATCTGTTTTCGTTTTGAAGATGGCGACGCGTATGAAGTCGAAGTGTGTGACTACCACTGAGTGAGGTGATGACTATGGCTATTCCTAATACTGCCGGCATGCAGCGCAAGCCGACTCATCCTGGCGAGATGCTGAGGGAGGATTTCCTTCCGGACTATGGCCTGTCCGTTTCCGGGTTGGCTGAATCTCTGGGGGTTTCTCGCCAGTCAGTTAATGAATTACTGCGCGAACGTCGTGCTGTCAGTCCTGAAATGGCACTCAGGCTTGCCCGTTTGTTTGGTAATTCACCAGAATTCTGGCTGAATGCGCAGCGATCTGTTGATCTTTGGACGGCCGCTCAGTCGGTCAAGGAAGAAGTGGATCGAATTAAGCCACTACATGCTGCATAACCATGCCATGTACCGGATGCCAACCCTTGTGGCATGACGGCGGGCGTTATCGTTTCTTTTTTACAGTAATGAGAATGCGGAGCCGGCCCACATACATATTCAACGCGAGAGGATGCTTGCTAAGTTCTGGTTAAAACCAGTAGCCCTATTTCAGTTCCACTGACGTGGTTCCCGTCATTGTCCCGGGCGACAGAATCTCAGCTAAAGGACTGGGAAATACTTGGTGATGGAGAGGGAATTCATTGGCCCCAGTTGGATGAAGACCTGAGTGTGAACGGTATTCTCCTAGGTAACCATGGAAGAAGATAATAAGTCGATAAGCTGCGCCCCTGCGATAGCTTCTTAGTAAACCTACGCGATGAAGATTGTTTGGTCACCGCAAGCCTTTAAACGCGTAAAAACCTACTATCACATAAAAAATACCACTCACACTCAAATTCCGACCGTTCACACATTCCTTGATTGTATCTGGGTAGGGGCTGCGCTAACTTAGCTGGCAATTGATTTGTCCAAGTGAAAGCAGTGCGGTATGCCGATAACCTTCCAATTCAACATAAAAGAAAAGCTGGCCATCTCCGCGATCCTGACGGTGTTGTACTTGATTCCCGCCAGTATCGAATGGGCGCAGTATGAGCAATTCGACCTTGGGATCGTGGCGCGGAGCTTGCCGATTTGGTTAGTGTGCTTCTACGTTGGCCCGTTTTGGTTATTTTACGCACTACAGAAGATAGGATTAGTTGCTCGTTTGTCAGTGGTACCGCAAGGCGTTGCCTTCGTGGCACTGATGTTTGCAGGTGCAACCTTGGTCTATCACCTACACCAGCTGTTTTTTCCTGATTATCAGTTTGCCTGGCCCGAACGGCTGTTGTCGGCATTTTTGTGGGGCGTGTTTATCTTTGCCATGACGCATCTTTACTTGCTCTATGGCCGCTACGTCAACGAAAAGCGCCTGCGCAAAGAAGCGCAATGGGCTGACTTGACGAGTCGGCTGAATCCCCATTTTCTATTCAATTCTCTCAATACCATTTCAGCCTTGATACACCAATCGCCCGACCAAGCAGACGATGTGCTGCATAAGCTGGCCGACATTCTTCGCTATTCCGTTGATCAGCAATCTCGTTCGGTGTCACTTGAGCAAGAACTAGCGGTTTGTCAGACCTACTTAAGCATTGAACAGGCGCGATTTGGCGATAACTTGCAGGTTGATTGGCAGCTTGAGGAAGGTCTAGCCACTGAGAACTACCAAGTGCCGCCCTTATTATTGCAACCGCTCATTGAAAACGTGATGAAACACGTCAAACGTCGGCCTATCCTGCTTCGTATTGGCATTACGAAAGAACAGAGCCAAGCACAAGAGCAGCTTGTGTTTACGGTAGAGGATAACGGGCAAGGCTTCAAAACCTCGGTACTTGAAGGCAAAAGCAGCCAAGGTCAGGGGTTAAACCTCGTTAATCAGCGCGTCGGGCTTGTTGGCGGTGCGCTTTTACTGACGAATAGCACGCCAAGTCGAAGTCCAAGTAACCAGGCACCGGAACCGGGAGGTGCGGTGTGCACAATAACGCTACCAATCTAAGACTGCGCGTCATTATTGTCGAGGACGAGGCGCCCGCTCGAGCCAAGCTAACCAGTCAGTTAGCGAAGTTGCATGAGGTACAAGTGATCGCTGAGTGCTCCACTGCAACTTATGCCATTGAGCAAATAAACGCCCTAAAACCCGATGTGGTGTTGCTTGATATTGAACTTGGTGAGTTGTCTGGTTTTGATGTTCTGGCCGCAATCGAACAGCCGTGTCATGTCATCTTTACCACGGCGTACAATCAATACGCGGTCAAAGCTTTTGAGAAGCAGGCGCTGGATTATTTACTCAAGCCCTTTGATCTCAACCGTTTGCGCCAGGCGCTTGATCGCGCCGTTATCAATAACACGGCAATCTCCGCCGAACCCAGCAAGCCACTGATGGCAAAGGTCGGTGACAAGGTGCACGTGCTGCAAACCAGTGCGATTCACTTTATCAGCACGCAGCAGGGCATGGTGATGGCTAGGTGCGCTGATCGTAGCTACCACCTGAACGCAAGCCTAGAGTCGATAGTCAGTGACTTACCCCGTTCGTTTTTACGAGTGCATAGAAACTGCATCGTCAATACCGATCATGTTAGCCAATTGGAGAAATGGCAAAGCGGTGCCATGTTGCTGCGATTCGACGACATCCCCGACAGTGTTACCACCAGTCGCCGCGGTGCACTCGCACTTAAAAACTACCTGAACCTTTAGATCAAAGGAAAGCCAATGAACAAGTTATGGTTACTGCTCGCATTTTTATTAGCCAAACCGGCGGTTGCCGAAAGCTTTGTGCTAGAGAACGTCTTACTACCCGACTTCGAACAGCGTCAGTTATTACCGGTAAGCGTTGAAGTTGAAAACGGTCTGATCAAGCAGGTGGTAGCGGCTAGTCAGGAATTAACCCATGACGATGTTCGTGATGGGCAAGGGCAAGTCATTATGCCGGCCTTCATCGACATGCACTCGCACAGCATGGGCAATTCTTCACTGGATCGCAGCGATTATCAGTACATTGGCATCCGTGGTACCGCCAATGCCATGTTATATGCGGGCGTGCACGGTTGGCTTGATTTATACAGCGTGGAAGAGGACATACTAGGTTACCGCAATGCCAAGCACCATGAGGCGAGAGACGAAGCCCAGGTGTTTGCCGCCGGTCCATGCTTTACCGTGCCAACGGGTCATTGTGATTTTGGTGATACCCGC
>NZ_DFTS01000076.1:16892-17688 GCF_002383015.1 Idiomarina sp. UBA4206 | reverse complement strand
CCCCGCCTCATTAGCACACCCGACGAAGCGGTAGCTGAACTGCGTGATTTAAGTCAGTATGAGCCGGACGTCGCAAAGATTGTTTATGACACCGCAGGCCGAGCACCTACCGTTGATATTGCAACGCTTACAGCCTTTTTAAACGAGGCGCAGCGTTTGGGTATTAAATCCGTGGTACATGTTGGTTCTTGGGACAATCTGCGCACAGCAACGGAGCTGGGCGCTAATGCCGTAACGCATCTGCCTTGGACACCAATGCCTGAAGATCTTCCGGCACTCATGCAAGCGCAGCAAACAGCGTTCATTCCCACGGTGTCGGTCATAAATGAAGCGCTACTGCTGCATGAGCCCATACCGGAAGCATTAGCAGAGTCCGTGCTGGCGATTCCAATGACCGACGCGTTGGTGAAACAAAAGCTGTTAGAGGATTACCCGGTAACAGCCGAGCACCCGCGTATGTACGAGTGGTTGGCTGGGTTAAAAGACGACAAGGTTTTGGATAATCGCCGCGAGGCCATCACCAAGCTAAATGCCGCGGGCGTTACTATCTTAGTGGGTTCAGACGCTGGCAACCTCGCCGTGTACCAAGGCATTGGCTTTCACCGCGAAATGTACTTTCTGCAAGCGCAGGGCATGACACCCTGGGATATTCTCCACGCAGGCACCCACGGCGCTTATGAATTTCTCGAGTTAGAGTGGGGCATCAGTGTCGGACAACCGGCTCACTTCACCCTGCATAACCCAGCCATATTTGAAGATGTCAGCCACACCACCGACGTCAGTACTGTCTACCTGC
>NZ_DFTS01000076.1:15944-16734 GCF_002383015.1 Idiomarina sp. UBA4206 | reverse complement strand
GAGCCCCTGCTAGACTTCGCCAAACCCGGCTGGTTCCAGTACATGAAGCTCTTCTTCGGCTTCGAAGTATAAGCCAACGAATTCTACTAAAACGAAACGAGCAGGTCAAAACTTGCTCGTTTCCTCCCAATCAAGTAATCTCAAAATTAGTTAAAAAACGAACGCCAATGGATGTATGGCAATTCGAATGATTTGAGCCCGCTCAGCTAGTTTCCTCAAGGAAGAGCCCACCTCATTGTTTTTTTCGTTAGATTGATTGCCTGTTTTGA
Source organism: Idiomarina sp. UBA4206 (assembly GCF_002383015.1). Taxonomy (NCBI): domain Bacteria; kingdom Pseudomonadati; phylum Pseudomonadota; class Gammaproteobacteria; order Alteromonadales; family Idiomarinaceae; genus Idiomarina; species Idiomarina sp. UBA4206. Next base: position 16,465 of record NZ_DFTS01000076.1, on the reverse strand, counting down.
TCGCGCGCAGCTGGGCGGCACCGCTTATTCTTCGTCTCGCTATAATCAATTTTAAAGGGGGTTGGCGGTATTTCGGCGGGATAACAAGCAAGTTAAACAAAAGCAAAGCGTGCATGCCGATGTATCAGAGATATGAGGCATGCTTAGTATTCAAATGTTATGTGTCTATGAGGATAAGATCGTGCCAATAATCGTAGCAGGGAAATTGAGAATAAAGTCAGGCAAACGAGATGAATTTATCCAGAAATCAATTGAAGCAATTTCCCTTGCAAGAAAGCTAGATGCCTGTGAAGACTTTTCAGTGTCGGTAGATCCAATTGATGAGAACAGGGTAAATATTTTTGAAAAATGGAAATCACGTGAAACGCTAGAAGAGTTCAGAAATTCAGGGCCTGATAATGATTCATTTTCTCTAGTAGAATCTTTTAATGTAAATGAGCATGAAGTCAACACATAACAAATCAATCAACTTCGCACCTTCGGTGCCGGACGCGCTAAAGCGCGCCGGTTATTGAGGCGTT
>NZ_DFTS01000076.1:13386-15819 GCF_002383015.1 Idiomarina sp. UBA4206 | reverse complement strand
AGCGCGCCGGTTATTGAGGCGTTAACGTCCGCTCTTGGCACCGAGCGGACATCGACCTACCGAAACAGAACATCACTTATCTTTACGCGTTGTTAGCCCATAAACCCTGTCGGGGTCATACTCAAAATTATTATCCCAATACCTTCGCATTGCGCCAGAATAGATAGCCAGCGTGTGCAGTGCATACCGTAATGCGCTTGAAGCGTAACGCTGCCCCTTCTTTAAGACATGTTTAGCATTGTTTTCACTGATGTTGTGGCTTAGAAAGTAAAGTAGAACGCTCCCATTGGGATTTTGTCGTTTACCACCGTTTTTGAACTTTATTTCTGAGGCACCAACTCCGGCCAAGAGTTGGCTCCAGTGCGCTCTGATGCGCTCTTCCTGAATTGATTTGTCAGCAAGAACTTCAACATAAAAGCGAGATGCAGAGATCGCCTGACTCAGGGTTTTAACGAGTTCGACAGCTTGCTCCCTGTCATTTGTATTAAATGATATGTAGCGGTGATTGTACGTTGATGCGCTTAATAACGTATGGCACGCTCGTCTTATGGCTTGGCTGAGGTGTCGCATTGGTGCAGGCATCATGTGCTGGATAATCATATTCGCTGCCATCGTATCTGTGTTTGAATTTGGCAATGGAACATGAAGACTATGTGCTTCTGCAGAGTAAAGCCTGGGCTGCCTCCGCCTAGTTTGATAACGCTGTTTAGTATCTCGCGCGGCATCAATAACTGATTCAATGACCCTGGGCTCGATATTGTAAATGTCTCGGATTTCCTCAATCGTTCGTCCCCTGTCATAAGCTTCAAGCACAAAGCAGACGCGTGAAGCGTCAAATTCGGTTTTTAAATTGAATAAACTATCCATGTCGATATCTCCTTGTTTAGTGCCTTTGCGAGGCTTAGTTATCCAGGCCCCACGCTCCTTTTTGAGTATTTCATCGGTTAAAATCATCAGCTGTGCTTTGTCTGGAGTTTCGCTCAATGAGTATTCCGAACACACCTTGTCGATGCGTGCAGATTGAACACAGGACAGGGCTTTCACGTAAGCCAGAGGCGTCGATATATTTGCTCGGGCAATAGCCTCGAACAGGAGTAGGTCAGTGCAATGAGTGTAGGTTGATAGGGTCATATTGGGCTCAAGGTGACCTGCCCAGCTTGACAGTTTGTAAAGCACATTGAGTGAATCGTTCAGTTGAAAGTAAGCTCTGATAGTTGCGATTTGCACAGATGAATAGGGCGTTAGCTCATTCACAGTTTTGTCAGATGCAAAACACACAAGCACTGCTGTGGAAATCGCAAAGTGGCGCAGCTGGTACATGGGTGTGTGCACGGACGTATAAGACGACAGCAGACGAGTAACATGTTTGCTGATGTCTCGCATATCAAGCGGGCTATCTTGTTGGGGGATTTTTGAAAATAATAAGGCGTGTGGCCTTTCATATTGAATACTGCCGTTCTTTGAAAGTTTACGCCCGGCCTGCTCCATGCGTCGATTGATGAACTGGCGCACGAACTTTGCTTCGTCTGGCAGCAAAAATGTATCGAGCTCTATGAGACGTCTGGCAGAGTGAGTCTTTTCTGAGAAATACCGGTTGTTACGTATAAAAATGTGGCCAGTGTCAAACGTTGAGATATCTTTTATTTCAAGGTGCATCGCCTCGTGCGGGCGAATGTTGGAGCGAGCGAGAAGAATAAGCAACACAGTTACTGACTCACGAAAATGCTTCGACTCACCGTCGTATAGGTTATTCATGTCTTTTAGCAGTCGCGGTATGTGCTCTTTGGCGGGTATGTTTGAACGGACGTGAACGGATTGCTTATCACGTGTTTCGAGCTGCTTAGGTAGAGGTATATCGCGTTGCTCATGCAAAAAGTAGATAAGCTCTGTTATTGTATCCACGTACTGGGAATCAGATAATTCTTTCTTGCTCATCAGCTCATTATATAGCTCGGTCATTTCAGACTCGTCGAGTACATAAACACTCGTTGTGTCACAAACCTCGAGCCACAGTGTTGCTACACAGCTCACATACCTTGCCCCTGCCGAAAACCTAAATAATCTCTTAACCTCATAGCAATGCTTAAGCCAGTCGATAAGAGCAAATTCGGCGTCACTCATCGACTGTTCACGCTGCGCGATGAAGGCCTGAATTGCCTGGAGAGCCATCGCGTTACACTCCTCCCTCGAGTGACGAGAATTATGTTTGGTTTTGAATAGCTCCCGCAATGCTTTGCTGAATTCTGAGTAATATGCTGGGAGATCTTTTTTATTCTGATACACGACGGTGGAATCGGCCGCTAAACCCTTGTCGGACGTCTCATTAGTTGGAGACGTTGCGCTGTGGAACGAATGTGTTTTGATATGATTAAGACACTCAATCGATGTTGAGGCACTACTCAAATCAGCACAGGCGTAATGCATTAAAAAGCC
>NZ_DFTS01000076.1:0-13233 GCF_002383015.1 Idiomarina sp. UBA4206 | reverse complement strand
AAAAGCTGGGAAGCGCTGAGCCAGGCTGTTCACTGACAAGCAGAGCAATTGCCCGAAAAAATGTCCTATCGCTGAGCTTCACGATGGCTGGCGTCGACATGATTTTGGCTAACTCAGATTTTAGTAACTTGGTTGCCGTTGTCATTACACAGGCAATTGACCGGCTTTTGAGGAACCCGGTTATTGCAAGTAGAGTCAGCGGGCCAGGATAGAAGTTACGGTGAGTGACCTTCTTGTTCCCGGTCTTTGCGTTGGTTTCATGTCCTTTGCGCGTATATGACAGAGGGACGACATAAGAGCCTCCCACGGAATGAAGTATCTGTCTCGAACCAGTCAGCGTCGTCAAGAGGGCGTCTAATCCTTCTTCAAAGCATAATCCGCTCTCAAATGCCGCATGAAACAGGATAAGAAACAGTTGTTGATGACTACTGAGATATTGTTGCTGAAGGGCAAACTGTGACACACGATTATTAGCATCGTGCAGCAAAGACTTTGCTCTGACGACTTTAGCCTTAACGAAGCCATCCATTCGCGGTTTTTTATAATAACGCTCACCATAAATCCGTCGGTAAACAACATCGATAAGCGAGCGTTTGAACTTATTGTTCAGCCCAGCGGCACGAGCAGTGTCGTAGATATCAGAAAATAGAGCCTTCTTGTCGGCATCATTAAGCTCAGCAATCGGTACCGAGGTTAGCAATGACAGTATGCTGCCAGCACACTCGACACTGGCTTTGTGAATTTCGCGTTTCTTTGGTGTGTTGTGCTTGACCATGATTTGTCCAATTAAATCCATTTTCTTCTCCTTAACGTCTTCCAGGTGACAGGTGCGGTAAACTCAGTGTGTGCAGTATTTTATTTATATGCTCGCTTATTGTGAGAAGTTGGTCATAACAGAGCGTCGAGTGGGCGCTAGTCGGGTTATCCAAGGCTTGTCGATGGCCCATAAATGCCGACAGTGCATCTCGGTCGACGCTTTTTATGATGAGCCGGCTGGCCATCGTGTGACGATGCCAGTTAATCTTATTGAATACGTCGTCACCGAGCTCCTCCGGTAAGTTTTCGATGTCGGGCAAAAATAATGTTGCAGTTTGAATGCGAAACAGGTTTGAACGCCCTGACAACATGTCACCAATCGCGTGATATTTAGCGGGATTAGTAAATCGAAAGCGCGCCTGATAGCATCGCAAATAATCAATGTATTCTTTCAGTAACTTCTGTGCGTATTTGCACACAGGGACTAGGCGTGTCGAAGTAACGGACTTGTCGACAATTTCGACTTGTTCGAAGTCATGGCAAAACGTATTCAATCCCCTAAACGCATCCGGCGCAGGTCGATGCATGGTCGCAAGCTGAAGTGTATTAAGTACGTATAGCGTATAGATATTGTGAATGGCCACATGGTCGCTCTCTCTAAGAGACTTTTTGAATGCTGACTCAAGAGCTGAGGAAATTGATTGAACGCCAGCGCACGACAGTGCCTTCTTAGAGCCAAATAAAAGACTGTGCGGTGCAGCATGCTGCCGGCAAACGTCAACCTCATGCTCTGGTAAAAATAAGTCCATGAAATCTGCGTGGCGTTCGTGAAGGAGTCGAGCCGAAAATGCAGCGTAGAAATTTTGCATGTTCTCGTTCATTTCTCTATCCGCGATAAAGTCTCTCTCATAACGTGTTATTCCGACTTTAGTGCGTTCATAGTCGATAACGCGCTTTATCGCGTTGAGAGTTATAAGCTGTCCTGACGGACCTCGTTTGAGCGGCGACGGAAGTGAAAATTGATGTTCAAGCTCACTAGCTGGGATGGCTTGCTCGCGCGCCTTGGCAATGGCGGAGGCAGCGCATGGCGGGAGCAGTATGTAAGGAGAATCGCAATTTACAAGCTTCTCCGCATTATCAAATAATGGAGACGATGCCTGACCATAATGCCAACGACTAAAAAGCTTGCCGGCTCCTGACTCTAGAAGCTCGAAGGGGATATCCGGGTCGGTAAGTGACGAGAACGTTCTGCCTGACAGTATCGACGCCAAGGCGATGCCATACGGCAACTGGTCCGCTTCGGCGAGTAAAAATGAGCTCAAATCGGATAGCGTTTGTCGTGTCAACCGATAGGGTGAGTTCTGAGTGCGCTTCAGGTTCTTTAGTTGGTGCTTGCCCTGGTATTTTCTTTTCCGCCAAGTCATAGCCAAGCCCCCTCGTCAGTGTCTTGTGCTAGCCGCGACATTTGTCGTTTTGATGTGCTGAGGCTTGTTTGAGAGAGTTTTCGGGCGATGGCAAAGGGCGTCTTCGCTGAGACACCTGTCAACGCTTCGATATCGGAGTGTGAAAGAGAGCTTTGTTTGAAGACCTGAGACAGTTGAGCGCAGTATGTTGCGTGGTCTACCTGGTTGAGCAACCGTGTAATAAGGTACTGCCAGGCAATACTTGATATGCAGGAGTGATCGACTTTCGCGATGGATATTACCTTTAACGTATTAGGTAGATGAGTATCTTGAGACAAAAGCTGTGACCACGCAGATATAACCTGATAGTAGCCGTCTATCCGAATGGCTTTGGGGTATTCGAAAGGAAGCGATGAAGGTGATGAAAAGACGGAGGGGCGGGACACACATTGGCGACGCAGGTCAAAATCACACTCGTAAGCGGGTTGAGCAAACGGATGGATTAATATTTCCCCGAGTTTCACATTAACAAGTTGCTGTTCATTGCTGTCCATAACATCACCTTTTTTACATCGTTCAGCTTCAAGTAGGCCTCTAGGCCACATCACTTATGCTAGCCTAGGGAACAGAACAAACTGCGATGAGATGTTAAGGAAAAATCAAAAAGAAATTTTTTTGGGATTTTCTTCTTATTTTTATAGCTTTTTCGAGACTTATTTTTGTCACTAAAGATTTATGCTAGGGCCTTGGCTAAGGTCGTGAGCACATCTGGTTGGTTAAAACTCACTCAAATTTTGAGTAAATTGAAGGTTCATTTGAGCCTCACCCGGCTCAATCAACATGAGAGTGATTAGAGGCGAGGGTCCGCTTTTGGGTAAATTCACTGAAAACCTAAGTAAAAGAATTAGGCACACCAAAATCAACGAGGGTTATTGTCTTGTCTGTGGCAAATTCGGGCGGCTGTCATCTGAGCATGTGCCACCGAAGTGCGCGATAAATATTACGAAGGTTGAGCAACGTCATATAACTGAGATGATGGGTGCTAATGCTCGAAAGATAAAAGGCGTCGCGTCTCCTAATGGAAGCAAGTTCCGGACAGTGTGCCAAGTCTGTAATAATCAGCATATTGGCGCATGTGACCACGAAGTCGGTCGGGTTTTCACGTCATTGAGCGAAAAAGTAAAAGGCTACTTTCAATACTGCGACAACCCTTACACGATAGTGTCGACTGGCATAAATAGCCTCCCGTTCTGCAGAGCAATGATTGGCCATATCCTTGCGGCGACAACGGTCGATGAATGCAGAAGGGAGCCAAAGCAAACTCAGTACTTCACGCCGTTGCAAGAATTCGTACTCGGAGATGATCTGGCGATAGGTGAAACGCACGATATTTATTACTGGTTTTATCCCTATACGCGCCACTTGAGCGCAAAATTCACGCACTTAATATATAAAGGCCACCATGTTTCGATGAGCTTGCTCAGTTTCTTTCCCCTGGCTTTTTTGGTGGTTGAAAAAGGTCAAGGGGTCTACCCGGGTCATGCTCAAAAACTCTCTTTCGATGATTCCAACATTCATATCGATCTATCGGCGAGATGGTTCGAGTTTGCAGAATTTCCATTTCACGAACTGAAAGAAAATCAAATGTTGGCTGTCTCCGATCAAATGGCTATTGCTAGTTATCCGATTGGCCAGTCCTGATGATACAGCACACTATTAATCAATCTTATTACGCGTACGCGCGAGGCTGACCGTCAGTTTTCAGTTTTGAGATGGATTACGAAACTCAACTTATCTGTTCGTAACACTCTCCGAAACTAGAAGTTTTCTGGCTAGTGGTCCATTTTGGCTGGCAGGATTGTGGCAAGTTTTGCATTGTACTGTTATCTTACGTTCTGACCTCTGGCTAAATGGCCCTCCACCGAAACTCAGTAAACTATTGATATATCAAGTAAAGCCAGTTTCGAACGGTTAACCCCAAACTACCCAGTTTCGTCGGTCTGCTCTCCGGAGGCAGAGGTCATAGGTTCGACTCCTATCGGGTGCGCCATTTCTGCAAGACTTTCCTTGATAGTAATCACTTACAAAATCAACAGCGTGTCCAGCAAAGTCCAGTCGTCGATAGAACTTAACCCTTGGTTGACAAAAGGTTTATTGATATGAATATTCTAACGCTAATGGCAACTGAAACTGACGGCGGTTCTCAAGCTTCTAACATTTAGAAATAGAAACGCGTATCGGGACGTCAGATGTTGACCGATGAAATAAAGGCATATGCGCGGTGAATACGGAAAGGACTTCTAATATATGAAATTATCAAAACGTTTGTTTCTCTCAACAATGTTGGTTTCACTTTTCTCAGCAACTGCTACTGCTGCAAATGATCAAAACAATACTGATGACAATACTATCTTTAATATTGACGGTTACCACCTAGACGCAGAGCGCGCAGTTTTGGGCCATTGGCTCGGAGAGCCAATTATGAAGAGCGTTGAGAGCTACGGTATTAATAAAGTGGATACGGCAATTGTATTTGCTGAAGAGACCGATTTAATGAAGCTTACTCAACAGGTCACTGACTCTACCATTGATACTAACCATGACGTTCAGGCAATTCATATCTATGGCGAAGGCTTTAATAATGGGGTCGTAGATAAAGTCACTGGGTATAGCATACTTGTCAAAGATGACAGCTCTGCCGAGGGCTTCCATATGGATACTTATAAAGTCAAACATGACGGCTCTTATAAACTATTTAAACCTCTTTCAGGAAGCGTCGTAGGCGCAATGGATTGCAACTCGGCTGCTACAGCCGCAGTCGTTTTTGGTCGAGCCAATAAAGATTTGGTTGCGATGACAGTCGGCAAAACTCATTATGATGAAAAGCCCGTTTCTGAATCTAAGTTCTCCAGCTACCTGTTAAACACCAGTATCGGCTTTGCAATGCAACGCAGCCAAGGGAGCCCCGTTTTCGAAAACACAGCAGTCGGTACCAGCTCTGTCGGGGGAGGAGCTGTAGAGCCTCAGATGCTACCACAAGAGTATTGCGGCAATTCATCGTCGTGTGACCGAGGCGATGACAGTTGTAATGTATTAGATGGCGGCACATGTAACGATTAGTCGGTACAGCTTAGCCAGCCTGGCAAAGTAGGCTGGCTACCAGATCCCCGTTAATTTTGCAGTATTTAGTCACAACAACGCGCTTTATTTTGAATTTCTAACCTTGAATGTTCTAATAAGCTCGCCGAGAGTTTGCGAGGTCGCGGTGAGTCTTTGAAACGCATCTTTGACATTCCCTGATCATCGTGATGCTCAAAAATCGAAAAAAACGCTTTATGATATAATTTAACTTATTGATAAATAACGCGAAAACAATTAACAGCGATTTTCTCTCTTTCGTATTTATTATTAATTCTTCTCTTAACTGTTTTTTCGGCGTGACCGTTAGCTGTTGTGGCTGACCTAATTAGTCGCTCGACGGTTTGAATATCAATTTGATGAAATGTGCTTAAAAAGTTAGTGAGAGATAAATTTCCGACTAGAAACATTCTTACTCTAGTAGTGCATCAATCAACCAAGCCGATAGTTGGTTGCGACCATTTAAACCAGACTTAGCATAGACTGACGATGCCTGCTGGCGGACCGTTTTTTCTTTGGTACTACGGACTTCGGCTATTTCGTTAAAGCTCAACCCTTTGATTAATAACACGGCAACCTCTTGCTCACTGGGAGACAGCTTCCATTGTTTGAACCAGGACTGTACGGCGGTATAAGAATCTGGCGATTTATCTTGTTCTTTTCCCGACTCATGGTTCGCTGTGCTTTCCTTTTCACGCTGCTGGTGTCGCGATAGCGCAACTTTTACCTGCTTCAGTTCTTGATTGCGCCGCAATACCCGTCGCCAAAGGACAATAAATGCCGCAATCGAAATGACCACAGTAATTCCCTCAATGGCCAGATGCCAGGTTGCCACTTGCATATGGTAATCGGCTACCACGTCAGAGACGTTAGCAAACGCAATTAATAAAAATATCACCATTAACAGTCGGTCAATTGTCATAAATTCCCCATAAACTACTAAGCTTAGGACATCCGCCCGATGCATTAACGCCTTAAAAACCTTAATGTTCACCATGATATTAACCGATGGAGGCTTTGATGTCTTTGTTCCGCGCCACCCCTGGTAATTTATTTTTCAGCCTATTGGCTAGTGCATTGTTTTTGCTAAGCCCTTTGGCTAAGGGCGATAGCCTATCGCAGCAAACATTGCTGGAATCCGCTGTTGAACGGCTCAAAACAGACGGTCTTCTTATCGATACCGATTTTAGCCGGCGACAATGGTTGTCTGCGACGCCACGGTTATCCCTGATGCATTGGCAGACTAACGATGATGCTATTGGCTCAAACGAAACAGAGCTGGTATTAGAGCTGGAATTTTTATCCCCCGCGCAGCGCAAATTAGTTAACAGCTCTGAAAAACTCGTTGAACGCTACCAACAGCTTCAACAACGTCAGCTAGAATTAACCGCCAGCGGCGTCATACGCGAGCTTTTTTGGCAAGCTAAGCGCCTACAGGCTGAACTCACTTATGCCGAAAAAGTTACCACTCAATTACATCAGCTTCAGCGCCAGACTCAGTCGTTAGTGGAAGCCGGTGAACGCCCAGCTTATTCCGGTATTATAGTGAAGCAACAACACCAACGTGCGCTTAGCCAGGTTGCAGAAAAGCAAATAGCCTTGCAGCAGCTCGAGCGCGTATGGCAGCAACTGACCGGCGTTAATAACGTGCCACTGTCGCTACAGGAATCTGTTCGTCCACACGCCTCAACGGCAGCGCATCCAGCATTACAAACCCTTCAGCTGCAATGGCAATTAGCGTTAAATGCTACGCAACAGACCGTTGCTGAGCAAAAAAGCTGGGGCATTAACGCGGGCTATAAATACATTGACGCGCCCAACCAAAGTGAAAACCAATGGGGACTAGGCTTTAGTCTTCCGCTCGATTTTTCAAAGTCACTGAATGCTAGTGAACTTGTTGCGTTGCAACAGCAACAAAGCGAGCTTAACCAGTCACTCCGGCAGACTCAAATCCGCCTTGAACTCAACATAGCTAACGCGCAAAGCCAGTTAGAGCAGTTGAAACAAAAGCACCAAAGTGACCGTCAAAATGCCGAGTTAAGCCACAACGCCATCGAGCAGCTCGACAACTTATATCAACAAGGTCAAATTGACACTCGCTTGTATATCGAGAGATTACTCGAGCAGTTGTCCTATCAGCAAGCGGCGCAGCTAAGCCAGATAGAGCTACAGCTGGCAAATGCCTTATTAAACCAAGCACAGGGAATGACTTTATGAAACGCTGTAACCTATCTCGTCTCGCCGCTACTCTTAATCCCATAGTTAGTGTCATAGCACTTGCTCTGTCAGGGCTTGCGACAACAACGACTGTGTTAGCGGCGCAATCAATTTCTGTCGAGCAGGTAAGTAACTACGATTTACGCCCGCAAGCGGCAGTGAATGTAGATAACGTAGCTTTTGCACCGGTCACAGGAAGTTACCAGACGACCCCAGGCAGTGTTTTAACTCTGCCCAACCCGTTTGAAAACGCAGCAGTAGACTATCAAGTTGTTGATGGGCAGGCGGTTGAATCCGGTACCCTTATTGCGCAACTACATGGCCCCTCGGTAGAACACTTTTTTCACCGTGTTGAAACGCTACAAGAACAGTACGATGTTGCCGCGAAGCAATATCAGAGCAAAAAGAAGTTATACCAAAACAATGCCATTGCCGCCGATGAGTGGCAGCAGTTTCTAACGCAATACATTAGCTTGAATGACACCTTGCACGAAATTAACGTGGTCCTGCGGCGGGTAAAACAAACCGCTGAGCAGTCTGCACAACTGATCGCAACAGAGCCAGGAGTGTGGCGAACCAGCAGTAATGGGCAACAGCTGGGTACGCTAATCGCTCATGCGCGTTTAGCCATCGTTGCCGAGGTACCGATAGAACAGGCAAAACGTATCTCGAGTCTAAACATTAACGGCCAAAAGCTGCGGGTAAGCCAACGCGAACAAACCGTGCGTAATGGCTTTGTACGAATTTGGAGCGAGCCACCAGAAAATATCAACTGGACCATCGGTCAACGCGTTAACGTTGTACCCCAGGCAACAATAGAAAATGCCTATCTTCTGCCGGCCAGTGCCATTGCCACACTGCAGGATCAACCCGTTATCTTTAGCATAGAAAATGCGACAATTAACGCTGAGCCTATCGAACTATTAAGCTTAAGCGGCGAGCATTACTTTGTACAATCAACGACACCTCTGAACATCATCGCAACGCATTCTGTCGCAGCACTTAAGGTTATAGCAGAAAACGAGGGGGCGCAGTAATGGTTAGCCGCATACTGAGCTTTTCGCTAAAAAATCGTCTGTTTGTTTTTATTACTTTTCTGCTGTTAATAGCGGCCGGTATCCAGTCGCTTCGCCAACTACCGGTGGATGCTTTCCCGGAGATTTCACCGACTCAGGTTAACGTCATCTTACGCGCCCCCGGTATGGCTGCCGAACGGGTAGAAAACCAGGTAACTCACCCGTTAGAAACCGAATTATTGGGTATACCAAATCAAACCATTCTGCGTTCAACCACCAAGTACGGTATTACCTCGATAACCCTCGACTTTGAAGAAGGCACCGATATTTATTGGGCGCGCCAACAAGTTGCGGAAAAACTCGCTGCCGTCAGTAAAGACCTGCCGGGCGGTATTCAAGGCGGTATGGCACCGATGAGCACGCCATTAAGCGAAATGTTCATGTTCACGGTAGAAAACCCCGGCATGAGCCTGGAGCAAAAGCGTCACCTGCTAGATTGGGTGATTCGGCCGACATTACGCACGGTTGAAGGGGTAGCAGATGTCACTAATTTAGGCGGTAAAGTCAGAACCTTTCAGTTTACTCCGTCAGCGTCAAAATTAAGTGATGCTGGCATTTCGCTACAAACTATTAAGGATGCATTGGCTGATGCCAACCAAGTCGGTAATTTAGGTCGCATCACCCAAGGTACCGAAACGTTTAGCGCACGGGTTACCGGACGTATTGTCGCGCTTGACGACCTGGCGGCCATTAGTGTGACGAACCAATACCAGCAAGTGTATCGACTAGACCAACTGGGTGATGTTGCGCTCAGCTACCTGCCGCGCTTTGGCGCGATTACCAAGGATGGTGAAGAAGCCGTAGAAGGCTTGGTGGTCGGCTTAAAAGGGGCTAATGCCGCGGCGGTGGTTGAAGCGGTTGAGCAAAAACTGGCACAAATAAAGCCTAGCCTGCCAAAAGACACTGAAATTAACGTGTTCTATAATCGTAAAGGCCTTATTGACACGGCTATAGCTGGAATCTCTGATGCGCTGATGCAGTCCATCGTGTTAGTTATAGCGGTACTGGTTTTCTTTTTACGTAATGTTCGTGCGTCAATTTTGGTCTCGTTATCGATCCCCGTGGCGGCGTTAATCACCTTTATTTGCCTGCAATTACTCGGTTTATCGGCGAACTTGATGAGTTTAGGCGGGTTAGTTATTGCTATCGGTATGATTGTTGACTCGTCGGTAGTAATCACCGAAAAAATCGAGACCGAGTTAAACTCACAAAAACAGTTACCCTTGCTGCACAAAATTTACCGTGCCAGCCTGTCCGTGGCGCCCTCTGTTGTTAGCGGCACTGTGATCATTATTTTGGTGTTTTTACCTCTACTCACGCTGACTGGCCTGGAAGGTAAGTTATTTTCACCGGTCGCCTTGACCATTGTTATAGCAATCACCGCCGCTTTAGTGACTTCGCTGACGCTAATCCCTGCTTTAGGCTCTTTACTAATGCGACCCAAAGCTCGCCGCAATAAATCGCTTGAGCGTATGCAAGCGCGCTATCAGCGTATATTATCCGGCGCAATTAAACGTCGCCGTGCCGCACTGATGGGCTTTGCGGGAGTGCTCGCCTTAAGCGTAGTCAGCTTTATCATGGTCGGTAAAATCTTTATGCCTACCATGGATGAAGGCGACATTATCGTGCAACTGGAAAAGTCACCGACCATTTCTTTACAAGAATCGATAGAACTGGATACACAGGTTGAGCGTGAACTGCTTGCTAGGATCCCGGAGATCAAGCAAATCGTTGCCCGTACCGGCTCAGATGAGCTCGGTTTAGACCCCATGGGTTTAAACGAAACCGATGTGTTCATGGAGCTTAACCCTAAAGACAGCTGGCGTTTTGATAGCAAACAAGAACTGATTGATGCCATTCGCGAAGTGGTTTCAGGCTATCCTGGCATGAACGTTAACGTTACCCAACCTATTCAAATGCGCATTTCTGAAATGCTAACCGGCAGTAGTGGCGACGTCTCGATTAAAGTGTTTGGTGATGACATGAATACCCTTGCCAATGTCACCGATAGGGTAGTTGAGCAAGCCAAACAAGTGCAAGGCGCGGTCGACGTTCAGGCAAGTGTTATTACTGGCGCACGCTTTTTAAGTATTGTCCCGAATATGCAGCAACTGCGCTTTTATGGCGTCACGAAACAAAACTTTAGTGAATTTATTCTTTCACAACTCAGCGGCTTTCCCGTTAGCGAAGCCGTGGATGGACGTATTCGCACACCGATTGTGATGGGTTCGCAAAAACCTGCGGGCAATTATCACTCTGTCAGCAACATCGAGTCCTTGCCAATTGTCACCGACAACGGCGAAACCGTCGCACTGCAGCAACTTGCCGAGATCACCTTCGAGCACGGTCCGGCGATTATCGAGCGTGAAAATTCTAATCGTTACGCGTTAATCACCAGCAATGTTGAAAACCGCGATGTCGTTGGTTTTGTTAATGAACTACAGCAACGTGTCAGCGCCAACGTAAACCTTGATCCCGGCTATTTTATTGAGTACGGAGGTGAGTTCGAAAACCAGGCGCGGGCCAGTGCTAATTTGTTGATGGTTATCCCTGTCGCTTTGCTGTTAATCGTTATCTTACTGTTTAGCTCGATGGGCTCGATTGGCCTGACAACGATTGTGCTGACGAATATTCCGTTTGCTCTGAGTGGCGGGGCGATTTCGCTCTGGCTAAGCGGTGAGTACATGTCCGTTCCGGCATCGGTTGGTTTTATTGCCTTGATGGGCGTTGCCATACTTAACGGTATCGTCATGGTGAGCCATTTCGAGCAGACTCGAGTTCATTTCTCTGACTTTAAAACCTTAGTGATTGAAGGGGCAAAAGACCGTCTGAGGCCGGTCTTAATCACAGCCATTACTGCTATTTTTGGCTTGATTCCGTTGTTAATGTCCAGTGGTCCCGGCTCAGAAGTGCAAAAGCCCCTGGCCGTTGTGGTCATAGGAGGACTCATTACCGCAACGCTGGCTACGCTGCTATTGCTACCCATTTTATACTTACTCGTGAACAGGAAGCCTTGTGATGCTCAATAAGTTATTAAAACTTTACTTTAGCCGCGAACAAAAAGCTGATTTGGTCGATTGCCTGATTCAACTTGACTATTTAAGCGGCTTTAGCCTCTACGATATTGACGGTTTTAGTCGCAACCACGAACGCTTTGATGTTGGCGAGCAAATACGAGGCGCCCGTGGCATGTTGATGGCTGAAGTAATTTGCTCTGTTGATGATGTAGCTCGTATTCGTGAAGCTCTATCGCAACTGCACTTCAAAGAGCCAATTCGCTACGTGATGCAGTCAGTAGAGGATGTTGGACATAGTGACTATATCTAACCTGATTTATAGGAAGAGAAGAAGGGAGAGCTCGCCCCTGGCTTTCTGCCACTGGTGATGTTTATGCAATCCCCTATCGAAATAAGGATAAGTTCTCGCACGATTTATGTTGGGCTTTTTAAGCCGCTACTAAAATTCATGAGTACCTTATTTATCCCAAGTGTCCTGTCTTAACCCAAATTACGGTTTCTCTATCCACAAAAGGGTGGTGCATGCTCATGTGAGGGCTGCGCATCCAGGTACCTTTGGGGTAACGACCATGTTCGTCACAGAACTCGCCGGATAATACCAGTATTTCTTCGCCGCCCATGTGGCGGTGGGGTTTGAACACTTCTTTAGCTGGCCATTTCACCAGTGCAATGTGCTCGGTGCCATGACTATGTAATGGCATAACTTGGAGCTCGCCTTGGCCGGGCAACCACTCAGCTTCATGGGTATTAATGCGTACAGCTTGAGTGTCGGTTGGCTGGAACTGGTGCAGCTTGACCAGTAACTTGCAGCCATCCTTGCTAAACGGCGCATGCGAGCTACCCGGAGGATTGCGAATATAAGTGCCGGCAGGGTAGTCACCGTTTTCATCAGAAAAAACACCTTCGAGCACTAATATTTCTTCACCCAGTGGGTGCTCATGAGTGCTAAATGACGCACCTGGCGTATACTCAACGATGCTGGTCGCACGACCGCGCTCAGCCTCTTCACGCTCCAATAATTTACGACGCACACCAGAAGCCGGGCTGTCGACCCACTCCTGTTTCACCGTTTCAATAATGACTCGTTTAGCAAAATCTAAATTTAACATTACCTAAGTCTTACATCCGTTAAAAATCGTATTACACTTACGTAAAATAGCACCTTTATAGTTCACGCTGAGCGATAGATAACTGGGAACGAGCAGAATGACTGAAAAAATGATTGTTGCATGTCCTTCATGTCACAAGAAAAACCGAATTGCTGTCGATAAGAAAAACGAGAGCGCCGTTTGCGGCCAGTGTAAGTCATCGCTTTTTAACGGTGAGGTTATCGTCGTAAATAGTGATGAGTTTAGATCGCATCAGAATGCTGATATGCCTTTAGTTGTCGACTTTTGGGCGAGTTGGTGTGGTCCTTGTCAGCAATATGCTCCACATTTCGAACAGGCGGCTACAAATATGCGATATGACGCTCAATTTTTAAAGATAAGTACGGAAAAAGAGCCCCATTTAGCGCAACAATATGCTGTGCGAAGTATTCCGACAACTCTGTTCGTTAAAAACGGTCAGGAAGTGGCTCGACAAGCTGGCGTCATGTCAGCGTCACAAATTCAGCAGTGGGTAGCT
>NZ_DFTS01000005.1:2495-2739 GCF_002383015.1 Idiomarina sp. UBA4206 | reverse complement strand
GTATTGCTGTATCGACACCTCGTGGTCTGGTAACGCCAGTTCTGCGTGATACTGACCGCCTAAGCATTGCGGACATGGAAAACGGTATTCGTGACCTGGCCATTAAAGGTCGTGACGGTAAGTTGACTATGGACGAAATGCAGGGTGGTAACTTCACCATCACTAACGGTGGCGTATTTGGTTCGCTGTTATCGACACCAATCTTGAACCCACCACAAAGCGCTATTCTGGGTATGCACAAAAT
>NZ_DFTS01000005.1:1129-2371 GCF_002383015.1 Idiomarina sp. UBA4206 | reverse complement strand
CTGGGTATGCACAAAATCCAGGAGCGTGCCATGGTGGTGGACGGTAAGATTGAAATCTTACCGATGATGTACTTAGCTCTCTCTTATGACCATCGAATCATTGATGGTAAACAATCGGTAGGTTTCCTGGTTACCGTGAAAGAGTTATTGGAAGATCCTCAACGTCTTATCCTGGATATCTAAAGACGCTGAGAACCAGCCGCAACGCTAATTGAGCTTGCGGCTGTTAATTATGCGCCGATCACGTTAAAATTCGGCGCGGTATTCGGGTAGGCAGCACTTCGCTGCTTAAGTTGTTTCAACGAATCGGAAGAGCATCATGAATTTGCATGAGTATCAGGGTAAGCAACTCTTTAAAGAGTTTGGTTTACCAGTATCTGAAGGTTTTGCTTGCGACACTGCTGATGAAGCGGTAGAAGCGGCAAAACGTATTGGTGGCGACATTTGGGTCGTCAAATGTCAGGTTCACGCTGGTGGCCGCGGTAAAGCGGGCGGCGTGAAATTAGTGAAAAGTTTAGACGATGTTCGCGCATTTGCTGAGCAGTGGTTAGGTAAAAACTTAGTAACTTTCCAAACCGACGAAAAAGGTCAGCCGGTTGCTAAGATTTTAGTTGAAAGCTGCACTGATATCGCAGACGAGCTTTACTTAGGTGCAGTTGTTGACCGTGCTTCACGCAAAATCGTGTTCATGGCATCGACCGAAGGCGGCGTAGAAATCGAAACCGTTGCTGAAGAAACACCGGAAAAAATCCTGAAAGCTGAAATTGACCCAACGGTCGGCGCGCAGCCATACCAGGGGCGCGAATTAGGCTTTAAACTGGGTCTGACTCCAGACCAGGTTAAGCAATTTACTAAGGTCTTCTTAGGCCTGGCTAAAATGTTCGAACAGTACGACTTAGCCCTGTTAGAAATTAACCCATTGGTTATCACTGACGAAGGCAACGTTCACTGTCTTGATGCGAAAGTCGGCATCGACAGCAACGCATTGTACCGTCAGCCTAAAATCCGTGAAATGCACGATCCGTCACAAGACGATGCGCGTGAAGCGGAAGCAGCTAAATGGGAACTGAACTACGTAGCGTTAGACGGCAACATCGGTTGTATGGTTAACGGCGCAGGCTTGGCGATGGGTACAATGGACATCGTTAAACTGAGCGGCGGCGAGCCAGCTAACTTCCTTGACGTTGGCGGCGGCGCGACAAAAGAGCGTGTTTCTGAAGCGTTCAAAATTATCCTGTCTGA
>NZ_DFTS01000005.1:418-952 GCF_002383015.1 Idiomarina sp. UBA4206 | reverse complement strand
AAGGTAACAACGCTGAACTGGGTACCCAGAAATTGAACGAAAGTGGCCTGAACATTATCGCTGCAGAGAGCTTATCTGATGCTGCCGATAAAGTGGTTGCTGCGGCAGGAGGTCAATAATGAGCATTTTGATCGATAAAAACACCAAAGTAATCTGTCAGGGTTTCACTGGCGGTCAGGGTACTTTCCACTCTGAGCAAGCAATTGCTTACGGTACACAAATGGTTGGCGGTGTTACACCTGGTAAAGGTGGCCAAGAACACTTAGGCCTGCCTGTATTCAACACAGTAAAAGAAGCAGTAGAAGCAACTGGCGCAACTGCATCAGTTATCTACGTACCAGCACCTTTCTGTAAAGACTCAATCATCGAAGCAGCAGACGCTGGTATCGAACTGATTGTTTGTATTACTGAAGGTATTCCTACACTGGATATGCTTTACGTAAAAGAATACCTGACGCACAAAGGCGTGCGCATGATCGGTCCAAACTGCCCGGGTGTTATCACTCCGGACGAGTGCAAGATCGGCATCATGCC
>NZ_DFTS01000005.1:0-248 GCF_002383015.1 Idiomarina sp. UBA4206 | reverse complement strand
TGTGTTGGTATCGGTGGCGACCCTATCCCGGGTTCTAACTTCATCGATATTCTGGAACTGTTCGAAAAAGATCCAGAAACCGAAGCTATCGTAATGATTGGTGAAATCGGTGGTACAGCAGAAGAAGAAGCGGCAGAGTACATTAAAAACAATGTATCTAAGCCGGTTGTTTCTTACATTGCTGGTGTTACTGCTCCTCCGGGCAAACGGATGGGCCACGCTGGTGCCATCATTGCCGGCGGTAAAGG
>NZ_DFTS01000057.1:13998-14223 GCF_002383015.1 Idiomarina sp. UBA4206 | reverse complement strand
GGCATTATTGACCCGGCACAAACGCGCGAAGTTCTGGCACTAAGCCTTGCCGCTTCATTAAATGCACCGATTGAAGACAGCCGTTTCGGCGTCTTCCGCATGTAATCGGAGGTTATTAACCATGGCAAAATACACAGAGCTTGATATCAACAGCCAAGGCGTTGCAACGCTGACGTTAAACCGCCCGGATGTTCACAACGCTTTTGACGATGTGATGATTGCGGA
>NZ_DFTS01000057.1:10488-13850 GCF_002383015.1 Idiomarina sp. UBA4206 | reverse complement strand
CCTGAAGGCATTAAAAGAAGTTGAAGAAAGTGATAGCGCGCGTGTGCTGGTGCTTCGTTCAGAGGGTAAAAACTTTTCTGCCGGTGCGGACCTGAACTGGATGCGCTCAATGGCGGATAAAAACTACCAGCAAAACGTGGATGACGCCGGCGAGCTTGGGCTGTTAATGGAGCGTCTGGACTTGCTCAGCAAGCCCAGTATCGCGTTAGTCCAGGGCGCCGCTTTCGGCGGTGCCGTAGGCCTTGCCGCCTGCTGTGACATTGTACTGGCGCAACCGCGCAGTAGCTTTTGTTTGAGTGAAGTGAAAATTGGACTGATCCCCGCGGTTATCAGCCCTTATGTTGTCCGCACCATTGGCGAGCGCCAATCACGCCGATATATGCTGACAGCAGAACGTTTCTTTGCCGATAAAGCGCAGGAACTGGGCTTAGTTAATGACGTTGTTGAAGACTTCGATGAGCCCCTGAACAAACTATTAGAAGCGCTTTTAGCGAACAGTCCACAAGCGGTAGGCGCCTGTAAGAAACTGATTCGCAATGTCGGTTCACGACCAATCGATAAAGACGTACGTGAACACACCATTAAAGCCATTGCCGAAATTCGCGTGTCGGACGAAGGTCAGGACGGACTCAGTGCGTTTCTTGAAAAACGCCCCGCCGCCTGGCTTAAACAGAGTTAACAACAGGTCTCATTATGATCAAAACATTATTGATTGCGAACCGTGGTGAAATTGCCTGTCGTATTATTGCCACAGCTAAAAAAATGGGAATTCGCACCGTAGCGGTATTCTCTGACGCCGACCGCAAATCGCGCCACGTTAAATTGGCCGATCAGGCTGTACATATTGGTCCGGCAGCAAGTACTGAAAGTTACCTGCGTGGCGATAAAATCATTGCTGCGGCTAAACAAACCGGTGCCGAAGCCATTCACCCCGGTTATGGGTTTCTCTCAGAGAACGAAGATTTTGCTGACCAATGTCAGGCTAATGACATTATATTTGTTGGCCCGCCGGTATCATCCATTGCCGCTATGGGCTCTAAGAGCGCGGCTAAATCTATTATGCAGGACGCCGGCGTTCCACTGGTTCCGGGCTATCATGGTAGCGAGCAAGACATCGAAACCTTAAAAGCAGAAGCTGAAAAAATCGGCTTTCCGCTACTGCTGAAAGCGGCGTACGGCGGCGGTGGTAAAGGTATGCGTGTGGTCGAAAACATGGGCGAATTTGATGAAGCTCTGAATTCGGCGAAACGCGAAGCTAAGTCCTCTTTCGGTAATGATAAAATGCTCATGGAGCGTTTTATTCGTAACCCCCGCCACGTAGAGATTCAGGTGTTCACCGATGAACACGGTAACGCCGTTTATTTGGCAGAGCGCGACTGTTCGGTACAACGCCGTCACCAAAAGGTTCTTGAAGAGGCTCCGGCTCCGGCATTAACCGAAAAAACACGTACGGAAATGGGCGAAGCCGCCATTCGCGCCGCTCAGGCAATAGACTACGTTGGTGCAGGTACGGTTGAGTTTCTGTTTGACCAAAGTGGCGAATTTTATTTCATGGAAATGAACACCCGCTTACAGGTTGAGCATCCGGTTACAGAAATGATTACCGGACAGGATTTAGTCGAATGGCAATTACTGGTTGCATCCGGTCAGCCACTACCTCTGGCGCAGAATGACATTCAGGTAAACGGTCACGCGTTTGAAGCCCGAATTTACGCTGAAGATCCGGACAACGACTTTTTACCTTGCACCGGTACCATTAAACACTTGCGCACTCCGGCAGAAGAAAACGGTGTTCGCATTGATACCGGTATTGAAGAAGGCGATGAAATTTCCGCTTTCTACGACCCAATGATTGCGAAACTCATTGTCTGGGACACCGATCGTACTCGTGCTCTGCTGCGCCTGCAGAAAGCTCTACGCGAATACCGTTTAACCGGCCTGACCACTAACGTCGACTTTTTGCATCGTTTGGCTTCACACCCAGAGTTTGTGAAAACCAACCTGACAACAGAGTTTATTCAGCAATATCAGGAAGACCTGCTGCCGGATAGCTCTGTGAATTATCAACAAATTGCGACTGAAGCCGCTTTATTTGATATTAGTCAGCGTCAGCAGCAACGTGGCAGTTCACCATGGCAAAGTGGTAATGCGTTTAGAATGAACTCAGCAGCTACACATACAGTTCCACTGCAGTTTGGCGAAGAAACCTATGCCATATCACTCATTGAAACTGCCTCAGGCGAATTCCTGCAGAAAGTTGATGAGGAAAGCATTCGCTGGCAGGCGTCTTTAACCGACGACAAACTCACACTGACTGCGGGCAGTATGCGTTATCATCGTTATGTCAGCGCTGATGACCAGCAAATTACCGTGTTTACCGACAATGGACCTGTCATTTTCCATCGGCACCGTGTGGCAGATACCCTGTCCGACGATGCCGCTCATGGTGGGCATGTAGCGCCAATGAACGGTACCATCATGGAAGTGCTGGTGGAAAAAGGCGATACTGTTGAGAAAGACCAACCGCTTGTCATCATGGAAGCCATGAAAATGGAATACACCATTCGCGCCGGGCATGAAGGCGAGGTGACCGACATTTTCTTCGCCGCTGGTGACTTAGTCAGTGACGGTGACGAGCTTATAGCAGTTAATGAAGCGGAGTAACAATGAGCCTTGCAGACAAGATAAAGATCGTTGAAGTAGGTCCGCGTGACGGCTTACAAAATGAAACCGCCGTTTCTGTCGATGCAAAAGTTGCTTTGATTGAAGCGCTGGCTGATGCTGGCGTTTCCTACATTGAAAGTGCCAGCTTTGTGAGCCCTAAATGGGTACCGCAAATGGCCGACAGTAGTGCCGTTATGGAACAGATAACGCGCCGTCCAGGCATTACCTACGCGGGTTTAACACCCAACCTGAAAGGCTTTGAAGCAGCCGTTGCAGCCAATATGGACGAGGTTGCCGTATTCGGCGCAGCGTCGGAAGCCTTTACACAAAAAAACATAAATTGCAGTATTGATGAATCGCTGGAGCGTTTTAAGCCGGTTATTGCAGCCGCCAAAGAAAAAAACATACCTGTCAGAGGTTATGTATCCTGCGTTTTAGGTTGTCCTTATCAGGGTGAGGTGCCGCTGGAAAATGTAGTCAAGGTTGCTGAAGCGCTTTACAACATGGGCTGCTATGAGGTTTCACTTGGCGATACCATAGGTGTCGGAACCCCCTTCAAAGCACAGGAAATGCTCGCTGCGGTAGCCGAAAAAGTGCCCATGGAAAAGCTTGCATTGCACTTTCACAATACCTACGGACAGGCTTTAGCTAATATTATGGCTTGCCTTCCATTAGGCGTTGCCACTATTGATACGGAC
>NZ_DFTS01000057.1:3564-10421 GCF_002383015.1 Idiomarina sp. UBA4206 | reverse complement strand
GTTGCTGGTTTAGGCGGATGCCCTTACGCTAAAGGTGCCAGTGGTAACGTTGCCACCGAAGATGTGGTGTACATGCTAAACGGTATGGGAATTAAAACCGGTATTGATCTGGACAAGTTAATCGCAGCCGGGGCCGATATTTGTCAGCATTTAGCGCATGGCCCCCGTTCACAAGTCGCGATAGCAGAATTGGCAAAACAAGGGGATTAAACATGACTTCAGAAGCATTGTGGCAACCGTCAGCAGATACCATTGCCAATGCCCGCATGACGGATTTCCTGCAACAGGTGAATACAGATAAAAATGTAGCACTGGCCAATTACCATGACCTTTACCAGTGGTCAGTCGACAACGACGAAAGCTTCTGGTCGATGGTATGGGATTACTTTGATGTTATTGGCGAAAAAGGTTCTACCGTCGTTACCGATAAAGAAAAAATGCCGGGTGCCAAATGGTTTCCTGAAGCCAAACTAAACTTTGCTGAAAACCTATTACGCCATAGAGATGATCACATTGCGCTTATTTTTCGTGGTGAAAACGGCGTAAGACAACAACTGACGTATGCTGAACTAAACCACGAAGTAGCCGCCTTTGCCGCGGGCTTGCGTCAACGCGGAGTCGAAGCTGGTGACCGTGTTGCTGCCATGATGCCCAATTGCATTGAAACCATTATTGGTATGCTGGCAACTACCAGTATCGGTGCTATCTGGTCATCCTGCTCTCCGGACTTTGGTGTTCAGGGTGTGCTTGACCGCTTTGGTCAAATTGAACCCAAAGTACTGATAACCGTTGACGGCTATTTTTATAATGGCAAAAACCTCAACATAAAAAGCAAAACCGCGGATATTATAAAAGAAATAAAAAGTATTGAAGCCACCGTTGTGGTCAATTTCAGTCAACAAAAAGACCGCCTTAAAGGTGAAAATGTTTTTGCCTGGAATGACTTTGGCGATGCCGAACAAACACAAATAGACTTTGTTCCTCGTAATTTTAATGATCCGCTCTATATTATGTTTTCATCTGGCACCACGGGCGTACCTAAATGTATTGTTCACGGTACCGGTGGCACGCTATTGCAGCATGTAAAAGAGCACGGCCTGCATACCGACTTAGACCGTGACGATAACCTATTCTATTTCACCACCTGTGGCTGGATGATGTGGAACTGGTTAGTCAGCGGTTTAGCTGTTGGCGCTACCCTTACCTTATTTGATGGCTCTCCTTTTGCACCGGAACCTGAATTTTTATGGGACGTTGCAGACGAAGAAGGCATTACCGTATTTGGTACCAGCGCAAAATACTTAGCGGCACTTGAAAAAGCCGACGTTAAACCAAGAGAAAGTCACAACCTGGAAAAGCTGCGCAGTATCTTAACAACCGGTTCTGTACTGCCGCCAGAAAGCTTTGATTACGTATATCGCGACATTAAAAAAGACCTTTGTCTTTCGTCTATATCGGGTGGTACTGACATTGTTTCTTGTTTTGCCCTTGGCTGCCCTATTCTGCCTGTCTACCGTGGTGAATTGCAGTGCCGCGGGCTTGGTTTAGCCGTGAATGTTTATGACGATAACGGCAAGCCGGTTCGTGGCGAAAAAGGCGAACTTGTCTGCGAAAATTCCTTCCCTTGCATGCCAGTGAGCTTTTGGGGAGATGATGACGGTGAGCGCTATTACAACGCCTACTTTGCCCGTTTTGAAAATACCTGGGCCCACGGTGATTTCGCCGAGCTAACTCAGCACGATGGCGTGATTATTTACGGCCGCTCTGATGCGGTTCTTAATCCTGGCGGCGTGCGTATTGGCACTGCTGAAATTTACCGTCGGGTAGAAAAAGTTGATGAAGTATTGGAAAGTATCGCTATTGGTCAGCAATATCACGATGACGAGCGTGTCGTTCTTTTCGTTAAGCTAAGAGAAGGTATAGAGCTTAACGACGAGCTGCGTCAAACCATTGCAAAAACCATTCGTGCAAACGCGACTCCACGTCACGTTCCTGCTGTAATTTTGCAGGTTGACGATATACCCCGTACTATAAGCGGTAAGATAGTTGAATTAGCGGTACGTAATGTGGTTCACGGTGAGCCTGTTAAAAACACAGATGCTCTGGCAAACCCAGAAGCACTGGATTACTTCCGTGATAGAGAGGAGTTGCGTTAATCCATGATGTTCCTGCACGGATCACGGCAGGCGGTCGTAGCAGCCATTGTAGGCCTGGTTATTACGGTTACCGCTTTTAGCTATTTGCGTTACCAAGAAAACCAAGTTGTCCACGACGCACTGGAAGCTGAAACTTACAGCTTACAGCGTGATATCCGGCAAAGTCTGGTTTCACATTTATTTGTCGCTGAACTTCTGGCGAGAGAGTGGGAACGCAGTGATCTGACCATAAAGGAACGCTGGAAGGAAAATGCCGATATCGTTACCTTGTACTATCAAAACGTGCAAGGTATCGCCTGGCTTAATGACGACCTCAACATTGAATTAATCTATCCCCAAAATGAACAGCCGGAGTTATTAGGCACCTCTTTCTCTAAAACTTCACTGGTTGGAAAACTGGAAGCATCTGAAGGTAATAGGCATGCCATGATGGGGCCTGCCGGAAATCTCGGTCGTATTAGCAGCGACATTGCCATTTTCGTCCGGGTTGAACGAGAGCAAAATCCAGGCTTTCTGGGGTTCATCATTAGCCTACAGAGTCTGTTCAGCAATGTTGTTCGCAGTAATATTAGTGAAGGCTTTCAACTGAGTGTACGAAGTGAAGACGACGTCCTTTTCCAGTTTGCCGGAGACTCTTCGTTACGTGATGAATGGTCCCATTATCACTCATTACAGTTGGTCGGCAACAGTTGGGAGCTTTCGGTTTGGCCTACGACGAATCATTTGGAACAGCTGCGCGGTGGTATCTCAGTAGCGGCCTTAATTGCCGGGCTACTGGTTACCAGTATGTTGACTTTTGTGCTTTATATTCTGGGGCAAAGCCGCTTTAAGGCGCAACAACTGGCCGATTCAAACATTGAGCTTTATAGTGAAATTGACGAGCGAGAGCGCATTGAAAAGCAAATGGCATACCTGGCCGAACACGACTCGCTCACCGGACTGGTAAACCGTAATGCGCTAAAACGTATTTTGGGTGAATGGCTGGAAACTGAATCACCGCATAAGAAAGCAGCTTTGCTTTTCATTGACTTAGACAGATTTAAAGAAGTTAACGACGCGCTGGGGCATACCGTTGGTGACGAACTCTTACGCAGAGTTGCGCGCCGTATTACGAAGCTGGCTCCTAAGTCCAGTGTTCTTTCCCGGGCTGGTGGTGATGAATTCTTACTCGCTATAGCAGAGCCGGACAGTCGCGAGAGCGTTATAAAGCTATCTGAACAGTTACTGCAAGCTCTCGACACCCACTTCTTTGTTGATGTGTACGAGTTATTTATTAGTGCATCCATTGGTATTACCTTTGCTGAGGATGCCGACTTTAACGCTGAATACTTTATTCGTAATGCCGATACGGCTCTTTACCAGGCTAAAGAGCATGGCCGTAACACTTATAAAGTTTACGATAAAGCCATACACAGAGACTTGACCAAGAAGCTGGAACTCGTTAAACGACTGCGCCATGCTGTTTCTAAACAACAATTAACGGTTTATTATCAGCCTAAGGTTGAGTTAAGCAGTCGCCGTATCAGCGGCCTTGAGGCCTTGGTGCGCTGGGTTGACGACGACGGCAGCATTATTCCACCGGATGAGTTTATTCCATTGGCTGAAGATACCGGTTTGATTATTCCGATATCAGAATACGTTATGGAAGAAGCTTTTCTCCAATTGAAGCAATGGCACGATATCGGATTTGAAGAGCTCAGTATCGCGATCAATATTTCAGGAAAGCAGCTACACTTACCTGAGCTGGTTGATGATATTATGGAGCGCGTAAATGAAGCTCAGATACCACCGAACAAAGTGGAACTAGAGCTTACTGAGCAAGTCTTTATTGAGAATATTCAGTCACATACCCGCTTTATGCATTCGGTACGTGAACACGGAATGTCACTGGCAATCGATGATTTTGGCGTAGGTTACTCTTCATTGTCGTATCTTAAGAACTTCCCGGTGACTTCATTAAAAGTTGACCGCTCCTTTGTTAAAGACCTGCCCCACAACGAAGATGACGCAACCATTACGCAGGCGATTATTAGTCTTGCACGCAACCTGAATATTCAACTGGTTGCAGAAGGTATTGAAACAGAAGAACAAGTCGAATTTTTATTACAGCGTGAATGTAGTACCGGCCAGGGGTTCCTTTTTAGTAAACCCGTGCCGGCACGACAAATCACCCAATTATTACAGCAGTATAAAGGGCTTATCCCTATCCAGATTGCCTGAATATAGCGGAGGTTAACGTGGAACGCGAAAGTATGGAGTTTGATGTCGTAATTGTTGGCGCTGGCCCTTCAGGGTTGGCAACGGCCTGTCGACTCGGTCAACTCGCACAGGAAAATGAGCAAGAGCTCATGATATGCGTTGTTGAAAAAGGCGCTGATATTGGCGCGCATATTTTATCAGGTGCCGTTTTTGAACCACGTGCCTTAAATGAACTTTTTCCTGACTGGAAAGAGCGCGGCGCGCCGCTTAATACGGAAGTTACCGGCGATGATATTCTGCTGTTAAAAGACGAAGATAGTCACACTCGTCTACCTGACTTTACCGTGCCAAAAACCTTCCATAATAAAGGCAATTATATTGCCAGTATGGGTAACCTTTGTCGCTGGATGGCAGAACAAGCAGAGCAACTAGGTGTAGAGATTTTCCCGGGCTTTGCAGCCTCAGAAATTCTATACAACGAAGACGGCAGCGTTGCCGGTATTCAAACTGGTGACATGGGTGTTGCTAAAGACGGTAGTGAAAAAGATGGCTACATGCCAGGTATGGAACTGCGTGCTAAGTACACTTTGTTTGCAGAAGGCTGCCGTGGACACTTAGGTAAAGAACTGATTAATAAGTTTGAACTGGATAAAGACAGTACACCTCAACACTACGGTTTAGGCTTTAAAGAAATTTGGGATATACCAGAAGAGCTGCATGAACCCGGGAAAGTGGTTCACACCGCAGGCTGGCCGCTAACCGACAGTAATGCCAGTGGTGGTGGTTACCTTTATCACGCTGAAGACGGACAGGTGTATTTAGGGTTAATTGTGGACCTCAACTACGCAAACCCATATCTGAACCCCTTTCAGGAGTTCCAACGTTTTAAAACGCACCCGGCAATTAAAAACGTGATAGAAAACGGTAAGCGCGTATCCTACGGGGCTCGTGCCATTACCAAAGGTGGCTATTACTCACTGCCGAAAATGACATTCCCGGGTGGTTTACTTGTCGGCTGTAACGCCGGTACTTTGAATTTCGCCAAAATTAAGGGTAACCATACTGCCATGAAGTCGGGCATGGTTGCCGCTGAATGCGTCTTTGAACAGCTTAAAAATGGTAAAGCCAACGACGACATCAGTAGCTTTAAAGACGCCTTTGAAAACTCATGGGTATTTGATGAATTATACCGCTCTCGTAATTTTGGCGGCGCAGTTCATAAGTTAGGTACCATGTTAGGCGGCGCATACAACATGGTTGACCAAAATTGGTTTGGCGGCAAATTACCCTTTAAATTTAAAGAGTGGACACCGGATTATAAAGCCACCGGTAAAGCCGAAGATTTTAAGGCAATTGACTATCCTAAACCTGATAATAAACTCACATTTGATCGTTTATCATCTGTCTTTTTATCTAATACTAACCATGCTGAAGATCAGCCTTGCCATTTAAAGCTGGAAAACGCTGATATTCCTTTAGAGGTTAATTTACCGAAATACGCAGAGCCCGCGCAAAGATATTGCCCCGCCGGCGTTTATGAGGTTGTTGAAGAGGACGGGAAACAAGTTTTCCAGATTAACGCTCAAAACTGTATACATTGTAAAACCTGTGACATTAAAGATCCCAGTCAGAATATTACCTGGGTTGTTCCGGAAGGTGGTGGCGGACCAACTTATCCTAATATGTAAGTAAAGTGTAAATCTCATAACAAAAAACACCAAAGCATGCTAAATGTTTTGGTGTTTTTTCATTTTAGGAACTTGTAAATTTTTAACCTGTCGACTTATTTAAGTCCTAAGTGTCCCTTAAACGAGGTGTATTATGAAACTATTAACGTCCTTAGCAATATTATCTTTATTAGCCTCCCCTTTCGCTCTGGCTCAGCAATCTGAAGATAATAACAATGAAGAACAAGAGCGCAGCGAAGAAGTTCGCAAGCAGCAAGACGACTTAAAAGCTGACATGGAGGCCATGCGAAACGAGCAAAAAGCTGAAATGGAAGCTATCCGCAACGAGCAAAAAGCGAAAATGGCAGAACGTAAAGAGGAACGGAAACAACAAAAAGCAGAGCGCAAGGAAGACAAAGCTGAGAAAAAAGAGAAATGGAAATCGATGAAAGAGAAACGTAAATCAGAAAAAGAAAAAATGAAAGAAAAACGCCAATCGCTTAAAGATAAGTCTGACGACTCAGATAAGAATGAAGACAAAGACGACGATAATAACGATGATGACAATGGTAACAATTAATTGTTAATAACTGAGTGTATAAAAGGCGGATCAATGATCCGCTTTTTCTGTTTGACACATAATTTTTAATTAATAATAAACTTCAATTAAAATACTTTATCTCGCTATAATGAATACAAATCAACATGAAATTTAAGTCAATCAAATAAGGTAAGAATCAATGAGTGATTTCATTAATATTCTGCGTCATGAGCGTCGTTTAAAAGCTGCACTAAAAGAACTTAACTTAAATGAACTGGAAAGCATTAAAGAAAA
>NZ_DFTS01000057.1:350-3434 GCF_002383015.1 Idiomarina sp. UBA4206 | reverse complement strand
GAACTGGAAAGCATTAAAGAAAAGTTCGATTCGGTTATCGCTCAGCGTCGTGAAGAAGAAGCTGAGAAACTGCGCCAGCATGAAGCCAAACAAAAGAAAATTGAAGAGTTTAAAAGTGCAATGGCAGACGCCGGTATCGAGCTTTCAGACATATTAGAGCAAGAGCTGGGTGGAGAGCCTATTGTTAAAACAACTCGCAAGAAAAGAGCGCCTAAGCCGCCTAAATATGAATACACTGATGAAAATGGTGAAAAGCAAACCTGGACTGGTCAGGGGCGCATGCCAAAAGCTATGAAAACAGCGATTGATAATGGCAAACCGTTAGAGTCTTTTTTAATTAAGTAATAAGACGAATTTATGCGTAGTCGCGATGAATAATTAATCAAGACTACGCTTTTTGTTGAACAATAGACTCAGCTTGATTAGGCTATAGAAAATTCAAACTGGCAAGGATCGACATTGCGCTATCGTTTCATAGCATTCGTATTAACGCCATTATTCGGCCTTTCTGCCTGCAGCATCTTACCTCAGATGCCAGGAGGCTTTAATCAAATCGACTCGGGTGACATCAGAATTTACCATACAGGCGACACGCCGGCGCGCGCATACGAGCTCGTTAGTGTTGTAAATGGTGAGAGCTGCCAGCGACAATTTAACGGTGAACCGGCGTCAGATAACAAAGCTATTCAAGCTCTACGGGTCGACGCTGTTCGATTTAAGGCACATGCCGTCATTGAAACCCAGTGTTTTTCATTAAAACCTAAAGCCGACTCCATCTGTTACAGTGAAGTCAGCTGTGTAGGCCGTGCAATTCGGTGGCGTGATTAGTTGTTTCTGGTTAACGTCACGTCACCTACCCCAACTTCAACCTGAACATCCGTCGAACCATTACCCCGATAACTGGATTCCGAAGTTACTAACATTCTGTTTTCCTGAGTATTACCGAAGTTTCTCAAGCTGGTATCGCCAACACCTACTGAAGCTTCAACCAAACCATACTCACCGTTGGCAAGGTTCAGTGACACATCGCCTACGCCCAAATCTACTTTTACATTGTTGAATGGCAAATCACCGGATATTTCGCCAACACCCAAATTTACTTCCAATAACCGTGAGCGAGGAACTGACACCTTCCAATGTTGAGACATATCATCGTGCGGCGTGGCGGATATTTCCAACTGATTACCGCTACGCTCCCCTTTTATGAGCACCTCTGACAAATCACCACCATTGGCAAACCAGCCGTCATCATCAGATTCAACGCGCAGTTCAATTTCAACCGCCTCACCTTCAGTAACTCTTAGCTCAACAGTCCCGACCGTTGCATCCAGGCGAATTTCTGTATCGCTGCTGACAATATAGCTGTCAGTCAGAGTGCGCTCGCGATCATTTGCAGAGAAAGCCGCTGTGCTAAGCGTAACTAAGCCGATAAAACCTAAAGTTAAAGGCCAAATTTTATGTTTCATCATTTTTCTTTTCCTATTGTTATTAAAACCGTTCATGCCAAACTCTAAAGCACGTCATATAATTTATTGATTAGCTCTGCAACGCTTATGCCAAAGATTAAAACCTTTTAATATCAAATACTTAAATGAATCGAAAAGTAATCAATTAGCGAAATAGCTAACTATGTGGTGAAATTGGCTACCTGTATTTCGCGTGTTCACTAACGGAGGCGATATGAAAAGCCAGCAACAACTGACACAGGTTGCGGTTATCCGTACGCCTTTTCCTGAGAAATTCAGCGTTCCCCGACAGCCGGGGTTGGTTCCTTCTGCACTTGCTCAAGTGGAACTGGTTGGTGACTACCAGCACGCACAAGCCATAGAAGGCATCGAGCAGTTTTCACACCTTTGGCTAACTTTCGAGTTTCATCAGCACGATACCTGGCAGGAAAGAGTCCGGCCGCCGCGTCTGGGAGGTAACCAACTGTTAGGGGTATTTGCCACACGCTCTCCGTTTCGGCCTAACCAGTTGGGTTTGTCCGTTGTCGAACTGATTGCGGTACAAACGGAACCGAATGTCGTCTTGACTGTTCGCGGAGCAGATTTAGTCGATAAAACGCCAATTGTCGATATAAAGCCTTATATTCCCTACGTTGACTCTATTACCGATGCCCGAGCGGGATTTGCACAAGAAAAGCCTGAGTCTCGTATGAAAGTAAAATTTTCGGACGCCGCCGAGGCCGTGTTGAAAAGCGCACACTCGAGCTCTTCCGGCCTAAGGACACTGGCTACTGAGGTACTTAGTCAGGACCCTCGACCGGCCTATCACAAAGCGCAGTCACCCCAGAGAACTTACGGCACCGCACTTTTAAACTATAATATTCGTTGGTATGTACAACAAAACACCGTTTTTGTTGAAGAAATCTCATTAAAACAGCCGTAAAAGGCTTTTGAGCTGAGTCAGACACTGCTAAACTTCGCTCTAATTTTTGACCACTATAAATTGCAGAGATGCCGGACTATGCGCAGCAGCCAATATTTATTATCTACGCTTAAAGAAACACCTTCTGACGCTGAGATCGTGAGTCATCAGCTTATGTTGCGGGCAGGCATGATCCGTAAGGTCGCCGCCGGACTTTATACCTGGACTCCCACCGGCCTGCGTGTACTACGTAAAGTTGAGAATGTTGTCCGTGAGGAAATGGAAGCCATTAACGCATTGGAAATTTTAATGCCAATGGTACAACCGGCCGATCTCTGGCAGGAATCTGGACGCTGGGATGATTACGGCCCGGAGTTATTGCGTATCAAGGATCGCAATCAACGTGACTTCTTACTGGGCCCAACCCACGAGGAAATTATCAGTCAGTTGGTACGCAAGGAAGTCAGTAGCTATAAGCAACTGCCATTAACCTTATTCCAGATCCAGACAAAATTCCGCGACGAAATTCGCCCTCGTTTTGGCGTTATGCGTGCACGTGAGTTTATGATGAAGGACGCTTACTCTTTCCATCTCACTGACGAGTCGCTGCAAAAAACTTACGATGACATGTACAAAGCGTACAGCCGTATTTTTGAGCGCCTGGGTCTGGATTATCGTCCGGTTATTGCTGACACAGGCTGTATTGGCGGAAGTCAC
>NZ_DFTS01000057.1:0-219 GCF_002383015.1 Idiomarina sp. UBA4206 | reverse complement strand
CACTCGCACGAGTTCCACGTTTTGGCCAGCTCCGGTGAAGACGCTATCGCATTTTCTGACTCGTCAGATTATGCCGCCAATGTGGAAATGGCCGAAGCTTTGGCCCCTGCAGGGGAGCGCCCTGCTGCAACGCAAAAAATGGAAAAACATCAAGTACATGGTGATGAACTGACCGCTGTATTACAGCCACTATCTGTAGAAAGTCAGCAAGCTGTTAAG
>NZ_DFTS01000065.1:10688-10871 GCF_002383015.1 Idiomarina sp. UBA4206 | reverse complement strand
CAAAAGCTCCATATGCGTAAGTCAAAACCGGTATTGGTTGCCGCGGGCCTCATCTGGATTTTAATTGGCTGGGTGTATACCGGTGATCAGGCCGCTATGGCCGAATCCGCATTTCGCCATAACCTGCTTGAGTTTGCGGAATTGATGCTTTTCCTGTTGGTGGCCATGACCTATATAAACGCC
>NZ_DFTS01000065.1:6744-10576 GCF_002383015.1 Idiomarina sp. UBA4206 | reverse complement strand
GGAAGAGCGCCGTTTGTTCGATGCACTGCGAGCCTGGTTACTGAAAAAAGGCTTTAGTTATAAGCAGCTGTTCTGGATAACCGGCTTACTGGCCTTCTTTATTTCTCCGGTGGCGGATAACTTAACGACAGCCTTACTGATGTGTGCCGTGGTCATGAAAGTTGCCCAGGACGATAAGAAATTTGTCGCCTTATGTTGTGTCAGTATTGTGGTTGCGGCCAACGCGGGTGGCGCCTTCAGCCCCTTTGGTGATATCACCACGCTCATGGTCTGGCAGGCCGGGCAGGTCACTTTTACCGAGTTTCTTCGTTTGTTCTTGCCATCGGTTGCTAACTATTTAGTACCGGCAATTGTGATGAGCTTTTTCATTGAAAATAAAAAGCCGACAACACTGCACACCGAGGTGGAACTAAAACGTGGTGCGCTGCGAATTACCGCCTTATTCTTACTGACTGTAGCTACAGCGGTAACTTGTCATATTGTACTGCACCTGCCGCCTGTGCTGGGCATGATGATGGGCTTAGGTTATCTACAGTTCTTCGGTTACTTCTTACGGATGACATTACCAGGCTCTCTAGCTCGTAAACGAGCGATGGCAGAGCGCGTAGGCGACCAAAAACGGCTGGAGCAATTAGGTGGCGTGGTGCCTTTTGATGTATTCAGCCGGGTTTCGCGAGCGGAGTGGGACACTCTGTTGTTCTTCTACGGAATCGTTTTATGCGTTGGCGGTCTTGGCTTTATGGGGTATCTGAGCCTGCTTTCTGAAACGCTTTACGGCGGTATGAGTGCGACAATGGCGAATACCATTCTGGGTGTCGTTTCGGCGGTCATTGACAACATTCCGGTCATGTTTGCTGTACTGTCGATGGAACCCGATATGTCACATGGTCAGTGGTTGCTCATTACCCTAACCGCAGGTACCGGTGGTAGCTTACTCTCCATTGGGTCAGCAGCCGGTGTCGCTCTAATGGGGCAGGCCAGAGGCTACTACACCTTTGCCTCCCACCTGAAATGGACCCCGGTCATAGCACTAGGTTACATAGCCAGCATATTACTGCACCTGTGGCTTAACGAAACAACGTTTCATATTTAGTTAGTGGGAAGGGAAGAGCTCTCTCAGGGCAGGGCTTCTGTTCTCAGAGAGACGCCGTAAACCCACCCCTGGGGGCTTGAGTGGCGCCATCCTTGGCGCTACTCACTCTCTGAGTTGGAAGCTCTAACCACGTGAACGTCCTTTCCTGATCGCCCCAAACGTATGAAGACCGGCTTACCTCTTTCTACTAAACCACTTTGGAGTAGCGGTTCTTGCCGTGGTCCAGGTATTCGTCAAAGCATGCGCAGATGCTGCGAACCCACAGGCGACCTAATTCTGTGACACGCAGCTTTTTATCCGATACATCAACTAAGCCGTCTTCAATAAACGGTTTTAACAGCGGTATGGCTTCGGCGAAATGTGCCCAGAAGTCATCGATATTCCACTCGGCTTTAAAGGCCTCAATATCCAGCTCAAAGTGGCAGATAACCTGAGAAATTAGAGCGGCGCGAATTTTATCCTCGTCCGTTAATGCCATGCCTTTGATAATGGGCTTTTGTCCGTTATCTATCATTTTGTAGTAAGCCGGTAGCTCTTTTTCGTGTTGCCAGAGCACACCGTTTACCTGGCTAATGGATGATACGCCCAGGCCCAGTAATGCATCCTGCCCGTCGGTCGTATAGCCCTGGAAGTTACGTTGCAAACGACCTTCGCGCTGAGCAATTGCCAGACCGTCGTCTTTCTTCGCAAAGTGGTCCATGCCAATAAACTGATAACCGGCCTCGCTAAGCTGAGTAATGGCTTGTTCCAGCAGGCTTAACTTAACCGAAGGTTGTGGAATGGACTCTTCTGGTATTTTCTTCTGCCCGGCAAAGCGTTCAGGCAAATGCGCATAGCTGAATACCGAAATACGGTCAGGGTCCATTTCAATCACTTGCTCAATCGACTTCCTAAAGGTTTCCGGACGTTGGTAGGGCAGTCCGTAAATTAAGTCTAGGTTAATAGAGTCAAAGCCCAGTTCTTTACTCAGCTTCAGCTGATGAGCGATTAAATCGACATCCTGTACGCGGTTAATGGCAATCTGAACTTTTTTGTCAAAGTCTTGTACGCCGTAGCTGACACGGTTAAAGCCTAACTCGCGCAAATGGCGAAGTTTTTCATCACTGCAACTGCGTGGGTCAATTTCAATACTGACTTCCGGGTTACTGGCAAAAGTAAAGTTCTCGTGAACCAAGTCCATTAACCGGGTCAACTGCTGTTCAGTCAAAAAGGTTGGAGTACCGCCGCCTAAATGAATTTGGCGGATCTTCTTGTCTTTTACCATGGGCTGGTACATCGCCATTTCTTTGGCTAGGTAATCCAGATATTTATCGGCTTTGTGCTGATGGCGGGTGATCACCTTATTGCAACCACAGTAGTAGCAAAGCTTATGGCAAAACGGTAAGTGCAAATACAAACAGAGTCCGTCACCTGCATTTTTTAGTGCGGCTTCAATGCGGTTTTCTGAAAATTGTTCGGAAAGCATCAACGCCGTGGGATAAGACGTATAACGAGGTCCATTAATGTTGTATTTTTCGATTAATTCTTTATCCCAGGTAACTGTACTCATAACCACCTCTTGACCTCGGTCAAAACTTATTTAATTAACTTATCTGTATTGTTTCACCTTTTTCTTTATAAATAAAATCGCTAAAGCGGTCGCCTATTAAAAATAAGGCCTTTGGAAGCTTTTGATTTACCTCAATAGTGTCTAAGAAGTTTTTTAAATGTAACCCTAATTCGGTATTGCCTTTTACCATTAACTTTCGGTTGAAAAATAAAGTGTCAGGATCAACCTTGCCATAAATCAATAAAAGCAGCGCGTCACCATCTGCTGAAAGCTGTACGTCGGCATTTGTAGGGTTATTAAGGGCTTTTAGCTGGTTCCCTTTTAAGGTTAAAAAGAGTGATAAATCAATATCTTTTACTTTTATCTCAACAACTCGTTCAGA
Organism: Idiomarina sp. UBA4206; assembly: GCF_002383015.1. Taxonomy (NCBI): domain Bacteria; kingdom Pseudomonadati; phylum Pseudomonadota; class Gammaproteobacteria; order Alteromonadales; family Idiomarinaceae; genus Idiomarina; species Idiomarina sp. UBA4206. The sequence continues at coordinate 7,552 of NZ_DFTS01000065.1, read as the reverse complement.
AATAAAGTCAAGATCACCCGATATTATTTCTTCTTTAAATAAGCGGTTTAATAACTGTTCAGATCCAAAGTTAATAATGCGCTCTGGTATTAATTTATTTATTGGTTGAATTATTTTAGGTATAGAAGATACCCAATTGGTGGTATTCATTTTTTGCTCCATATACAACAACAAAATAAAAGACTTGGGCACTATAATAAACAAACAAATAAGGCGCTACAAAATAGTTAAATAGAGGTTTCAGATGGAATTGTTATGTCCAGCCGGAAGTATCCCTGCATTAAAAGCGGCTATAGAAAATGGTGCCGATGCGGTTTATGTGGGGCTAAAAGATGAAACCAATGCGCGTCATTTTGCAGGTTTGAATTTAAACCAGATGAAGTTATCGGAAGCAGCTGACTACGTGCATAAGCATGGCCGCAAACTGCATGTTGCTATTAATACTTTTGCTCATGCCTGCAGTTGGGAAAAATGGCGGCAAGCAGTTGATGATGCCGTACTGGCCGGTGCGGATGTGCTGATTATTGCCGACTTAGCGGTTTTGGCTTATGCGGCGGAGAGGTACCCGAGAGTTGAGCGGCACTTATCGGTGCAGGCTTCTGCAACCAACGCTGGCGCCATTCGATTTTACCAGCAGTTTGGTGTTTCTAGGGTCGTTTTACCCCGGGTTCTGTCTATGCAGCAGGTACGGGCGCTGGCGCGCACAACCGACGTTGAGCTGGAGGTATTTGCCTTTGGTAGCCTCTGCATTATGGCGGAAGGGCGCTGCTACTTAAGTTCTTACCTGACCGGTGAATCACCTAATACC
>NZ_DFTS01000065.1:6201-6563 GCF_002383015.1 Idiomarina sp. UBA4206 | reverse complement strand
CCCGCCGCTTTTGTGGAATGGGACGAACAGGACAACAAGCTGGAATCTCGGCTTAACGGTGTGCTCATTGATCGTTTTGATGAAAACGAAAAAGCCGGTTACCCCACTTTGTGTAAGGGACGCTTTTCGGTCGATGACGAAATTTACAACGTGCTGGAAGAGCCTACCAGCCTGAACACCTTGAGCCTGTTGCCGCAACTTTATAAAGAAGGCATTGCCTCTTTAAAAATAGAAGGGCGACAGCGCAGTCCGGCTTATGTATCACAAATTACCAGAGTGTGGCGTCAGGCTATCGACACGGTTATGGCTGACCCCGACAACTTTGAAGTGGCGGACAACTGGAACTCCGTATTGTCCTCGCT
>NZ_DFTS01000065.1:5895-6073 GCF_002383015.1 Idiomarina sp. UBA4206 | reverse complement strand
TCAAACAACGCTCGGCGCGTACCACCGGAAATGGAAGTAACCAACATGAAGTTTTCTTTAGGACCTAACCTGTACTTTTGGCCAAAACAACAGGTCTTTGATTTTTACCAGCAGGCTGCCGAGTCGGATGTTGAACATGTGTATCTTGGTGAAACTGTCTGTAGCAAGCGGCGTGAGT
>NZ_DFTS01000065.1:0-5758 GCF_002383015.1 Idiomarina sp. UBA4206 | reverse complement strand
GTGACAATAGCGCACATGCTAAGAGAAGCGGGTAAGAAAGTGACGCTGTCGACCATGACCTTACTAGAGGCACCTGCTGAATTAAGAGAGCTGGGTAAGTATTGTGACAATGGTGAATTTGATGTTGAAGCTAATGATGTCAGCGCCATTGGTATATTGCAGGAACAGGGGCTTAACTTTACCGCCGGGCCGGCTATTAATATTTATAATCATCAGAGCCTGCGCCGCTTAATTGATATGGGCATGACGCGTTGGGTTGCGCCTTTTGAACTCTCGCGTGACTGGCTGCAGGATATTTTACAGCAAAACCTGATTAATACGGTGAGAGACTGTTTTGAGGTGGAGGTGTTTTCTTTCGGTCATATGCCACTGGCCTGGTCTGGACGCTGCTTTACTGCGCGGTCAGAAAACCGCCCGAAGGATCAGTGCGAACTGTGTTGCATAAAGTATCCGGAAGGCCGCGAAGTTAAAAGCCAGGAAGGGCAGCAGGTGTTTGTGCTTAATGGCATTCAGACGCAATCGGGTACCCGCTATAATCTTATAAATCAATTACCCAGTATGAAAGATCTGGTTGATATTGTACGCATAAGCCCGCAGCCGGAAGGGACTTTTGACTGGCTAGGGCGTTTCCGTAACAATGTCGATGGTGAGCAACCCGTAAAACTAAATAGTAAAGAAAGTAACGGCTATTGGTTACAGCTTGCGGGTTTGGCAACGGCGTAACGGAACAAAGCATTTATAGCGAAAAGGATAACTATGTCAGAGAAAATAGCTCGAATTGGTGTACTAACCGTTAGTGACAGGGCCAGCGCCGGAGTGTATGAAGACATTTCCGGGCAGGCGATAAAAGACACACTAAGCGACTATTTAACGTCACCGTGGCAGGCAGAGTACCGGGTTATAGCCGATGAGCAGCCTCTTATCGAGTCCACCATTAAAGAGTTAGTGGATAAAGAAGGGTGCTGTCTGGTCGTAACCACCGGCGGAACCGGCCCGGCCAAACGCGATGTCACACCTGAAGCGACAGAGGCCGTTTGCGACCGGATGATGCCGGGCTTTGGTGAATTAATGCGACAGGAGTCTTTAAAGTACGTTCCTACCGCCATTTTGTCGCGGCAAACAGCAGGGCTCAGAGGCTCGTCATTGATTATTAACTTACCGGGTAAACCTAAGGCCATTCGGCAATGTCTGGACGCTGTATTTCCGGCCGTGCCGTATTGCATTGATCTTATGGATGGGCCTTACCTTGAGTGCGATGAATCGCTCATTAAGCCCTTTCGTCCCAAAAGTAAGTAGTTACTTCTGCTGCCGGAGCCGTAACAGGCTTCGGCATAACCCAATAAAAGTGACTCCCCAAGCCAGCAGTGCAATGTAAAAGAAGGCTGTGGGTAATGCGTCCAGGAAGGAAAATTCCATCGCCTGCAGCATGACATAGGTACAGGCTGAATACATGCCCAGCGGAAACACGGCACCCCAGTAAAGCGGGTCGTACGCAAACGGGAAACGCCGGACAACATGCCGCCATACACCCAGAATTAACAGCATGGGGATCCACCAGCTTCCTGTGGCCCAATAGAAGATGGTAAAACCTTTTATGAAAGGCACCAGGCTTTGCAGAAAGGGAGCATTCGGCGAGTTAATAACCAGCAAGGAGCCCGCCAGAGTTGATATGGCCATTGCTCCCATGTTTATCCAGTACGGAGGTGCTAAGTCACCAGGCACAAACTGGAAAAACGTATATCGATAAAAAATTAGCGACATCATCCAGATATAAAGCATGCCTCCCCATAACCACATGGACAGTGCCAGAAAATTAAGCTCCAGTTTCCACGGCTGGGATGTCTGCGTGGCCAGGTAAGCGCTTAATACGGCCACCGCCTGGGTAGCAACAACTGCCAGCAGCCAGGCTCCACTAATACCTTTATCCAGTGTTGGCTTATTACGACGTATGGTTAACGCGGTAAATACGGTATAGGTAAGCAGCAGCCAGAGTACCAGCGCAATAACCCAGGCTACGAAAGCGAGCCAGTAATGGCTGTACAAAACCATCAGCTGACTGCCAATAAGCCCTGTACCTGCCACTGAAGTGAAAAACGCGGGCCCTTTACTGTGGCTGATTAAATCTTCAGTGAATGCTTTGGTAAACCGCAAAGCGCGGTAGCTATAAAGAAAAGTAAGAATAACCCAGCTAACACAGGAGATGGAAAACAGGGCCCGGGCAATAAAAGGCCATTGCTGTTGGTGGGCAGCAATGGCGATGATTCCTGTTGCCATCACCAGCCCAAAGTAGGCTGGTGACAGCTCTTTTGCTTTACTCATTAGACTCATAGTTTTATACCTGAGCCCAGACGGTTTAGCAGGGGTCTGGTGCGTTTTTACGAGAGTAGAACCACCAGGTTATCACGCTACATATAGCGTAGAAGACAATAAAGCTCACTAAGGCAGCGGATACGCTTCCTGTCAGACTAATGGATGAACCATAAGCTTTCGGGATAAAGAAGCCGCCGTAGGCTGCGAATGCCGAGATAAAACCAATAACCGCAGCCGATTCTTTATTGCCCTGCTTAATGGCTTCGTCGGTATCGCCCAGTTCGCGTTTGCGCTGGTTCAGGAAAATGACCGGAACCATACGGAAAGTGGAGCCGTTGCCAATACCCGTTGCAATAAACAGCACCATAAAGGCAGCGAAGAATCCCCAGAAGTTGCCTTCAGTACCCGCTATTGGCAGGAAGTACATAACACCCGCTACGCCGACAATCATCAGCAGGAAGTTCCAGAAGGTTACCCTTGCACCGCCTAGTTTGTCAGCGACGATACCACCGACGGGACGAGCCAAAGCACCGACTAGCGGACCAAGGAAAGCGTAAGCGGTTGGGTCAACTTCAGGGAACAGCATACCGGATAACAGAGGGAAGCCAGCAGCGAAGCCGATAAAGCTTCCGAACGTTCCCAAATAAAGGATACACATGATCCAATTATGACTGCGTTTGAAGATAACGGCTTGATCACTGAACGAAGCTTTCGCTGAGGAAATGTCGTTCATACCAAACCAGGCTGCGACAGAGCCAATAACAATTAAAGGAACCCACAAGAACGCAGCGTTTTGCAGCCAGACTTCCTGACCCGCATTCGCACCTTCCTGGATCACCAGTGGGTCACCTCCCATACCGCCAAACACACTGGCAGCGATAACCAGCGGCGCCAGTAACTGCATACCCGACACACCCAGGTTACCCAGACCAGCATTCATGCCCAAGGCACCGCCTTTTTCCTTCTGTGGATAGAAAAAGCTGATGTTGGACATACTGGACGAGAAGTTACCGCCACCAAAGCCGCACAACAATGCAAGAATCAGCATGATCATGTATGGCGTATCGGTATTTTGGACGGCGAAGCCAATCCAAATACACGGCAGTAGTAAGGACGCTGTGGATATTGCTGTCCAGCGACGGCCACCAAATATCGGCACCATGAAGCTATAGAAGATCCGTAAGGTCGCACCCGACAATGCTGGCAGTGCCGCTAACCAGAACAGTTCGTTTTGGCTGTAAGGGAAGCCGAGAGCCGGCATTTTGACCACCAGAATACTCCAGATAGTCCAGACTGCGAACGCCAAGAACAGGTTGGGTATGGAAATCCACAGGTTACGGGTGGCAATGCGTTTGCCTTTTTCTTCCCAGAAGGTTTTATCTTCCGGACGCCAGTCATCCAGCACCATAGAGTTCGGAGTGGACAGCTCGGGCAGGTCGCGTTCTTCGCGGTCTTCGCGATACTCAACACGCTCTGCGCGAAGAATAGCAAAATGCATCCACGCGAGTGCGGCTGCAGCAATAACGAATAACAGCATAAAGCTGCTCTGCCATACACCAATCACATCGTTCAGCATGCCGAAGGTTAATGGCAGCAAGAAGCCACCTAAACCACCAATCATACCGACCACACCACCAACAGCACCAACGCTTTTCGGGTAATAAACCGGAATATGCTTGAATACAGCGGCTTTACCCAGCGACATAAAGAAGCCTAGTGCAAAAGTAAGGAAAACAAAGCCAAGTAAAGTGATTTCGAAATGGAAGTTATAAGTCTGGTTTACCCCTTTAACCGCGTATTCGGTGCTGGGATAACTCAGTAAGAAAGTACAAATTACCGATGCAATGAATGTCCAGTACATGACTCGACGAGCCCCGTATTTGTCAGACATCCAACCGCCCAGAATACGAAACAACGAAGCAGGGATAGTGTAAAGTGCCGCTATCATACCGGCCGTTTTTATATCCAGCTCGTAAACACCAATAAGGTAGTGCGGCAACCATAAGGCTAACGCGACAAAAGCACCAAAAACAAAGAAGTAGTAAAGCGAGAAGCGCCAGACACGAAGATCACCAAGGGGCGACAGCTGCTCCCAAAAACCTTTTTGCTGAAGTTCCTGACGAGTTTCTTTTAGCGGATCGTCTTTTGCGAGGAAAAGAAAAACAACACCGGCAATAGCCAGTACCGTTGCATAAATTTGCGCTGTACCCTGCCAACCAAGGGCTATTAGCAGAAACGGAGCTCCAAAATTAGTTACCGCCGAGCCAACATTACCGGCTCCGAAAATGCCTAGTGCGGTGCCTTGCTTTTCTTTTACATCGTTAAACCAGGCCGCCGTATAGGTGACACCAACAATGAATGAACCACCGGCCAGGCCAACACCTAATGCGGCAATCAACAACATAATGTAGCTGTTAGCAAAGGTGAGCAAATAGACACAGGCTGCGGTCAGTAACATGAGAATACTGAAGACTTTGCGACCACCATACCGGTCGGTCCAGATACCCAGGAACATACGGCTGATAGAACCCGTTAATACCGGGGTTGCCATCAGTAAGCCCAACTGAGTGTCAGTTAAGTTGAAATCGGCTTTTATCTGAATGCCGATGATTGAAAAGATGGTCCAGACCGCAAAACAAAGCGTGAACGCCAGCGTTGAAATAGCGAGCGCTCTGTTGCGTTGACCACCTGTGACTGACAGGGGTTGGTTCATGAAAGACCTCCAGTTAGATCCATTAAGTCAGATGGCTAAACTTTACTGTTAACTGCAATAAAATGCTTTAGTATCAAAAGACTAGGACGAAGCGGTAGGTTCTGGTAATGCTACTTTAAGGGTAGTTTCAAGTGTCTTGGGAAAGCCTGTTAAAAGCGAGGAGGCTACCCCTTAATGGGTAATTTTTACTTGCCATAAAGAAACGAAATCAACTAAGGGGTACTAACTTATTTTCGCGAGTAAGCAGTCGATTTTCCGATAAATAAAAGATATATTACAAATGTACCTTTAAAAATTAAGCGGTGACAATGATGCAGATCACAGACAAACAAAAAGAAGAGCAGTTAATTCCAATTCTGCGCCAGGCATTTCGACCGCTGTTCCTGCTGGGAGCAGGGTTTAGCGCCATCGCTATGCTGTTGTGGGGGCTGGCACTTGGTGGAAAGGTCGATTTGCCCGTGTATGGCAACATCATGTTCTGGCACTCCCATGAAATGATGTTCGGCTTTGTTATCGCTATTGTGCTTGGTTTCTTGTTAACCGCGGTGCAGAACTGGACGGGGCTTAGAGCACCTCACGGCAATACCTTGCTTATTCTGACGGTATTATGGGCAGCAGCGCGGCTGGGTCTTTTGTTTGGGAATGAGTTGCCCTGGTGGCTGGTTGCGGCTGTCGATGTCAGCCTTTTACCTGTTGCTGCATTTTTGTTCGGGCGCATGGTGCTCAAGGTGAATC
>NZ_DFTS01000056.1:18211-18492 GCF_002383015.1 Idiomarina sp. UBA4206 | reverse complement strand
TCCAGATAGCACCAATTAAGAAGTACTTCGGTGTTCCCACAATTTTTGTGACATCCATATGCAGGCCAATGCTGGCAACCAGAACATAAACAAAAACTGAGCCAATTTTCGAGGCACCGGCAGCTTCCATTGACCGGGCCCGGGTAAAGGACAGCGCAATACCGCCAGCAGTTGCAAGCACAATCACCCAGAAGAATAAGCTGTCTAAACTGAATTTACTCAATGCCGGGTAATTCGTCGCTATTGCCGGTGCAATCCAGTCAGCTAATAAATGCGCCAAG
>NZ_DFTS01000056.1:14543-18106 GCF_002383015.1 Idiomarina sp. UBA4206 | reverse complement strand
TAATAAATGCGCCAAGCCAGCAACACCAAAGCCAATAGCTAAAATGAGCATCAAGTCGCGTAAGCTGGGGTTTCTGACATGCTCCGCTTCATACTTTTCAACTCTGTGGCGAATATTGTCGATAGCTGATGTATCTGCTCCTGTGCGAGCGTCTATCTTCTTAGAGTTTGCAGCCATATACAGCAATACTGCCATCCAGAGGTTGGCGACAATAATATCAACAGTGACCATGGCGGAAAAAATATCGCCACCCACTTCATACACTTCTTTCATTGCGGCCTGGTTAGCACCACCGCCAATCCAGCTTCCGGCAATTGTTGTCATTCCTCGCCAAACAGCGTCAGGCCCTGCTCCGCCTATCATTTCCGGAAACACAGCAGAAACCAGTAGCAAAGCAATTGGACCACCAATGACAATACCGAAGGTACCGGTTAAGAACAGAATAAGAGCCTTAGAACCAAGACCTAAAACGGCTTTAACATCCAGACTTAAAGTCAGTAAAACCATACAGGCAGGTAACAGGTAATCCATAGCAATATCGGTTACTGCTGTCTGGTTTCCGTCAACAATACCAAAGGTATTCAATAAAGACGGCAGAAAATAACAAAGCAACAACGCAGGAACAAAACGGTAAAACTTTTTGAAAGCAGGATGTTCACTGGTGTTGGTATAAAAAACGAAACCGAGAATTGCAAATAATAGTCCGGCAACAACTCCGTCGTTGGTAATTAACGCATTGGTTTGAGAAACAACTGATTCAGGCGCTAACATAGATATTCCCTTAAATTAACCGGCAATAAGTGCTTGTTTTGACATTGCAACGTGCAGCAGAAATGCTATCCAGCCACAGGCACCAATAAACCCTAACCAGCGAGCGCCAGCTGTCTTTCCTTTCATGGCTAATACGCCAAAGCCAATGTAGGCAATAACACCTATCACTTTGTCCGTTAGCCAGGGAACCTGAATTGGGTACATACTTAAGCTCACCATGATACCAACGGCGCTAAGCAGCAATAAGGTGTCGTTAACGTGAGGGACTATTTTTAACCACTTCTTTTTAACTAGTGGCGAGTCAATTAATTGCAGTACGAAACGGAATAAAAAAAGGCTGATCGAAATCAGCACAAACAATACATGTAAGTGTTTAAAAGCAGTGTACACAAGTAACCTCTTATTATTTAATTAAATTTTTCTAAGTTCAGGCAGGGCTTTAATCACTACATCAAGAAACTTGGGTGAATAGTAGCGACCTTTTTCATCGTTCAACCGTACTGTAATATCGTCATCGCTGATGCCACTCTCCCACCATTCCAGAAGCTGCTCAGTTAATAACAAAACTTGAGTACTTATTGCAATATCGGAACCTTGTTTACCTTCCGGCAAACCCAGTCCGTCCCACCGCTCAAGTCTTTCTATTAATGCTCTGTGGGCACTCTGTGTTGCTTCATGCTCACCATGCGCTAATGCTCTCAGTGAACGTGCAACACGCTGCTGACAGGTTGTTTCTACGGCAGCTGCGGCATCAGTTGCGCAATCGAGTAATGGCCGAGCTTGTGCGAACAATGACCAGGCTAATGCGGTCGTTTCCGCGTCATCTGCAACAACCCGTTGTGCTATTTCGTAAGTCAAACGAACTTCATTGTCTTGCTCGAGAACACGATTAAACTGGCTTGCATGGTGAAGCATCAGCTGATCCGCTAAGCGCGCCAGGAATTTATCGGAATCTTCCAGGCACACGACGTTATCCTGTGCCAGTTGGACGTTCTCTGAAAACAATTGAAGAACGTGATGATCGTCTGCGGTCAGAGGGCGAGACAAGCCTCCGATAAACAAAACGGATCCATGTGCACGACAGTGACTGCGGCAATATAAAAGCACGAAGTCGTCGCCATAATAGGAACCATGGTTGGCAATAACATGCTCAAGTTCTGACAAAGCTTTTGACGGGATAACAGAGCGTAACGTTTGCCCGACACAAACTTTTGAGTCTTCACCATGAGCGGCCAGAACTTTATAGGTGGAACCGTCTTCGTTAGACGTTGCATAAAGCGTCTGCTTTGCCCCGCCAATAACCCAACTGAGTTGTTGCACTAAACCATCAACAAAGCTATTCATTGGCTGTAAAGCGTAAAGGTTCGCAGAAGCTGAGATGATTTTTTCAAGCCCGTGACGGCTTTGGTCAATCGACATAATATCGCGGTATGAACGCAACGATGACATGACTGCGGTAAAGAGTTTTTGCGCCGTAAGTTCTGTCTTAGACTTATAGTCGTTAATATCGTAATTAACGATAACCGTACGCTCTGGCGCTTGCCCCGGCTGCCCGGTTCGCAGAATAATGCGGGTAAAGTGGTTGTCTGCCTGTTCGCGAATATAGCGCGCCACCTGCAGTCCGGCGTCGTCTGTTTCCATGACAACATCCAGTAACAGTATTGCCGCATCAGGGTGTTCATCGATTAATTGCCGCGCTTCTTCACCAGAAAAAGCACTGTAAAACTTTAACCCACGACCTAAAAAATTAAAGTCGTTTAAGGCCAGTTTGGTTACGGCGTGCACCTCTGGTTCGTCGTCGACAATCAGAATTTTCCAGTATTCTGTCGGTAATTTTGTGGTTTGCTGGCTGGCTTCGTCAGCAAACATAAACTGATTGCTCATTATTATTCTCTCTCCGCCCTGGCTTTCTTCCCACCGGTAACTCGTTCTACCCTAGCATAATCCTGCCAACGGTTAATCATTTTATAACCATTTTTCAACAACAGCTCAACGACACTATCTGCCTGTTGCCATCCTTGCTCAAGTAGTAACCAGCCCTGTTCAACTAAACGTTCATTAGCCTGTTTTATAATAGTCTCAATATCGGCTAAACCATTATTTTCTGCAACTAATGCCGTATGGGGTTCAAATCTAACATCCCCTGCGCCTAAATGTGGATCGCCAGCATCAATATAAGGTGGGTTGGATAGCACCAAGTCAAAGTTAAGCGACTTTGGCACAGATTGAAACCAGTCGCTGTACAAAATATCAACATCTAAGCCTAATTTTTTACTATTACGCTTAGCCAGTTCAACGGCTGCTTCATTGCTGTCACACGCCATAACCTGCCACCCGGGTCGTTCCGACTTTAGCGCCAGTGCCACCGCTCCGGTTCCTGTACCTAAATCGAGCACACGGGCGTTTTCAGGAAGCTCCAGGCTAAGGGCGGCTTCAACCAGGGTTTCGGTGTCGGGCCGGGGAATCAAAGTACTGTCGTTAACTTCAAGCATCAGTGACCAAAACTCGCGGCGACCGGTTATATGAGCCACCGGACGCCCCTTCTGGCGAGCTGCAATAACGCTCCGATAATGCTCAAGCTGCTCAGCCGTGAGTTCCTTTTCAGGCCAGGTCAGAAGATAGGCTTTTTCTTTATTCAACACATAACAAAGTAAGGCAGATACATCAGCAGCCGCGTCTTCGCTTTGACTTAATTGCTCTCTGCCCCAGATTATCGCCTGCTGTAGTGTCATTGCTGTCCTTCAGACAACGCCGCCAGTTGATCGGCTTGATGCTCAGTAATGATTGCATCG
>NZ_DFTS01000056.1:14073-14410 GCF_002383015.1 Idiomarina sp. UBA4206 | reverse complement strand
ATCGCCGGTTAGCACTTCATCTAATCGGTACAAGGTAAGGTTAATGCGGTGGTCTGTAACACGGCTCTGCGGATAGTTGTATGTACGGATACGCTCCGAACGGTCACCACTGCCCACTAAGTTACGACGCGTGCTGTCTTCTTCAGCCTGACGTTTTTCGTCTTCCAGACGCTGTATTCTTGCCTGCAAAACCGACATGGCTTTCGCCCGGTTTTTATGTTGAGAACGCTCTTCCTGACACTCAACGACCACCCCTGTCGGTAAGTGGGTAAGGCGAATCGCTGAATCGGTACGGTTAACGTGCTGACCACCCGCTCCTGAGGCGCGGTAAGATCGT
>NZ_DFTS01000056.1:12352-14000 GCF_002383015.1 Idiomarina sp. UBA4206 | reverse complement strand
AGGCGCGGTAAGTATCAACACGTAAGTCGGCCGGGTTAATTTCAACAGCTTCGGCTTCCGGAATTTCCGGCAGCACCGCTACGGTACAAGCTGAAGTATGAATACGACCCTGCGACTCTGTTTCGGGAACACGTTGTACGCGGTGGCCGCCCGATTCAAACTTCATTCGACCGTAAACACCGTCACCACTCATATGCGCAATAATTTCTTTATAACCGCCGTGTTCGCCATCACTGGCACTGACAATATTCACTTTCCAACCATTTTTTTCTGCGTAACGGCTGTACATACGGAATAAGTCACCAGCAAATATTGAAGCTTCATCACCACCGGCACCGGCCCGAATCTCCAAATAGCATGAACGGTCGTCGTTCGGGTCTTTAGGCAACAGCAAGAGCTGCAGGCGGTTTTCCAGATCTTCTTCTGCTTCTTTGGCTTGCTTAAGCTCTTCTGCAGCCATTTCGCGCATCTCTGCGTCATCATCCTCAGCCATATCTTTGGCTGCGGCTTGGTCATCCTGGTTCTGACGATACTCCTCAAAGCACCCGACTACTTCTTCCAGTTGAGAATATTCGCGAGATAAAGCACGGAAACGGTTTTGATCGCTGATCACATCGGGCTCACCCAATAAAGCCTGCACTTCCTGATAACGCTCAACTAAGCCTTCTAGTTTGCGTTCAATGGATGGATTCAACATGTTTTTATTTGCCTTCTGATGGGTCAGAGGATGGCTCTGACCAAAGTTGTTGCAAAACGGCCAGCGTATATTGATCGTTATTTTCGCCGGCAGATTTCAATAAGTTTGTCGGTTTGTGCGTTAACTGCTGCACCAGACGGTGACTGAACCTTTGCAGAACCTCCGCCGGGTCTTTACCCTGCTCAAGTTGAGCCAGTGCCTTTTTTAACTGTTCGTCGGCCAGAGTTCGTGTATGTGTCCGATACTCTCGCACAAGCTCGACGCTGTTAAGAGATTTCAGCCAATCATTAAACTCTTGAGTCTGCTGCTGAATAATAACTTGCGCTTCACGCGCCGCCTGTTCACGGTTACGAATGTTTTCGCTAATAATGCTTTGCAAGTCATCCACGGTATAAAGGTAGGCATCGTCCAGTTCGTTAACCTGTTCTTCTATATCGCGGGGAACCGCTAAATCTATCAATAACATAGGCCTGTGACGGCGTTTTTTCAGCGCTTTTTCAATGCTGCCCTTACCCACAATAGGTAAAGTACTGGCAGTTGAACTGACAACAATATCGGCCTGTGGCAGAAGCTCAGAAAGCTCCGATAAACTGTGCGCTGTCGCCCCGACTCTCTCAGCCATTTCACGTGCGCGCTGCAAGGTTCTGTTAGCGACAATAATTTCGCTGACACCTTGTTGCTTTAAATGCTGAGCAACGAGCTCGGATGTATCGCCGGCACCAATAAGCAGGACTTTTGAGTTCTGTAACTTGGCAAAAATATGGCGCGCCATAGAAACGGCAGCATAGGCTACCGAAACCGCATTCTGACCAACTGCGGTTTCATTTCTTACGGTTTTTGCTACCCGGAAAGTTTGCTGGAACAAACGCTCGAGAATGCCACCGACAGAAGCTTGTCGTTTAGCGGCCTGATACGCTTGCTTTACCTGCCCCAGAATTTGCGGCTCGCCTA
>NZ_DFTS01000056.1:9146-12265 GCF_002383015.1 Idiomarina sp. UBA4206 | reverse complement strand
CTCTCGCCCAGCACCAGAGAGTCTAAACCGCTGGCAACGGACATAAGGTGGGTGATGGCTTGTTCGCCCTGAAATAAATAGTGGTGATTTTCCAGAGCATCAGGAGACAGGCTATGAAAACCCGTCAGCCAGCCCAATAGCAAGTCACCGGATACTTCACCGCGACAATACAGCTCTGTACGATTACAAGTAGAGACAATAACCGCTTCTTCAACGCCTTGAAGGTTACGCACGGCCTGCAACGCAGTGTCGAGCTGTTCGGCACTAAACGCGACTTGCTCACGCAAATCTACCGATGCTGTTTTGTGATTAATTCCAAGAGCTGAAATGGTCATCTGACTGTGAAACTCGTTATCCCAACGCGGCCAAAATCTAAGTTGTCCGATTGTACGTGAAAGCCTTAGTCATTGAAAGTCACAGCGCTTTCTGGTCAACTACTGGCATTCCGATTGCACCAATAGAGAAATATGATTCAACGTCGAATTTTCTGGGTTTATCTCGTTACCGTTACCTTGCTCAGTGGGTGCGCACTACCAACCCCGCCAGAGCAACGCAGCAGCACCCAGGTGAACCAGCAAGTTATCAAAGCTCACCAGCAACAATTAGAGCAGCTGCAACAATGGTCGTTAAGTGGCCGCATGGCTATTATCCAGAAAAAGAAAGAAGAGCGTGACAGTTTTTATATCAACTGGGCTTATTTGCCACACCAACAAATCATTCGTTTTTCCCACCCGTTAAAAGGTCAGTTAGCGAAATTAACCATTGATGACAGCGGCGCTCTGTTAGTTGGTTCCGATAATGAAGAACGATGGGCACCTTCAGCCGATGCTCTGCTTTACCAAATACTCGGTGCGAGCGTTCCTTTTGAGCAGCTGCATAACTGGGTTATAGGTAAAAAAACTGTAGCGCTGAAAGCCGTCCGCTATCATAACGACGGCACTCTGTCTCAGTCCCGGGTGTTTAACCAGGGGCAAGACTGGCAGATAAACTGGTTTTACGACCAAAGTAAGAGCCAAACGCTCACCCTGCCCGAACAAATACACTTAGAAAGTTCAAACCTCTTAATCAAGGTGCAAGTGAATCAATGGCAGTAACGACATTAACACTCCCTGCACCGGCAAAATTGAATCTGTTTTTGCACATTACAGGTCGTCGTCCGGACGGGTATCACAATCTGCAAACCGTATTTCAGTTTCTGGACTATGGCGACACCCTTAAATTTCACACGGACAAAACTGACGGGCAATTCCGTTTAATTGATAACAGTAGTCAAATACCCGAACAGGAAAACTTGGTTTGGAAGGCTCAGGCAGCACTCAAGCAGGCATACAAAGAAAAAGGCTTTGAGCAACTACCCGGCTGCACTATTGAGTTGATAAAACACCTGCCGCAAGGTGCAGGTCTGGGCGGAGGTTCATCCAATGCTGCGACTGCTTTAGTTGGGTTAAACCGCCTATGGGGCAGTCATTTTTCATCTTCTGAGTTGCAGAAAATTGGTGGAAAGCTCGGTGCAGATGTTCCCGTATTCATTCATGGGCAGGCATGCTTTGCCGAAGGTATCGGCGATATTTTTACCGACGTATTACCACCGGAACTTTGGTATTTAGTGGTAAAACCCGAAGTTTCCATAAGCACAGCTGAGCTGTTTTCTCACCCACAGCTAAAACGAGACTGCGCGGTTGTTAGTGCCCAAAACTGGGACACTCAAAACGTCACTAATGTATTTGAGCCAGTGGTCTGCGATCTACACACCGAAGTTGCTATGTTGCGTCGTGCCTTGCTAGAATACGCTCCGACTCGGCTCACTGGCAGTGGAGCATGTCTTTTTTCTTCATTTGAAACAAGGCAAGCCGCAAAGGAAGCGCAGCAGCATGTCCCTAAAGGGTTACGCTCATTTATCGCTCAAGGCCAGAACCGTTCACCACTTATCCAGACATTAACCCAATAAAAGTCGAGGTATGTTGTGCCTGACATGAAACTTTTCGCCGGCAACGCCACTCCGGAGCTAGCCCAGAAAATTGCCGATCGCCTTTATATCAAACTTGGTGAAGCATCCGTTGGTCGCTTTAGTGACGGCGAAATTAGCGTCGCTATTAACGAAAACGTCCGCGGTTCCGACGTCTTTATTCTTCAATCTACTTGCGCTCCGACCAATGACAACCTGATGGAACTCATTGTGATGGTCGATGCACTGCGTCGTGCATCAGCAGGCCGTATCACTGCCGTTATGCCTTATTTTGGCTATGCTCGCCAGGATCGCCGGGTCCGTTCAGCTCGAGTTCCAATTACGGCAAAGGTCGTTGCAGACTTCTTATCAAGCGTTGGTGTTGACCGCGTGCTGACTGTAGATTTGCACGCTGAACAAATTCAGGGCTTTTTCGATGTACCTGTCGATAACGTTTTCGGAACACCGGTGTTATTAGAGCACATGCGTCAGCAAAACTTTGACAACCCAGTTGTTGTTTCTCCCGATATCGGTGGCGTTGTCCGTGCTCGTGCTTTTGCCAAACTTATGGATGACACTGACTTAGCCATCATCGATAAGCGCCGCCCTTCTGCTAACGTATCTCAGGTTATGCATATTATTGGTGATGTTAAAGGCCGTGACTGCATCATTGTTGATGACATGATCGACACTGGCGGAACCTTATGTAAAGCCGCCGAAGCACTGAAGTCACATGGCGCTAAACGCGTATTTGCTTATGCAACTCACCCGGTATTCTCGGGTAATGCAGTGCAAAATATAAAAGACTCTGATATTGATGAAGTTATTGTGACCGACAGCGTTCCATTAAGTGATGAAATGAAAGCCACCGGTAAAGTCACTCAGTTAACCTTATCCGGTATGCTCTCGGAAGCACTGCGCCGAGTGAGTAACGAAGAATCAATTTCCGCAATGTTCGAGTACTGATTGTTGTAATTAATCCCGCTCAGTGCTAGTATTGCGCGCCCTTAGAAACCGGCCACGTTGTCGGTTTCTAAGTTTCTGGGTCAGCTCTTGGTCGCGAGTGCTGACAAATAAAAAACTTTAAACATTGAGAGGCCACATCATGGCTGAATTAGATTTTAACATCAAAGCTACCGTCCGTACGGACAAGGGGAAAGGTGCGAGCCGCCGC
>NZ_DFTS01000056.1:1544-9057 GCF_002383015.1 Idiomarina sp. UBA4206 | reverse complement strand
TGCGAGCCGCCGCCTGCGTCACGCGGACAAAGTACCAGCAATTTTATATGGTGGTAAAGGTGAGCCAGTAGCACTAGAACTGGACCACAACAAAGTGAATAACATGGCTGACTTCGAAGCCTTTTATTCGCACATTTTGACGCTGGAGTTTGATGGTAAGAAGCATCAGGCAATCCTTAAAGACATGCAGCGTCACCCGTATAAGCCAAAATTGACTCACCTGGATTTCCAGCGCGTTGAGAAAGGCCACAAACTTCACACTAACTTACCTCTGCATTTCTTAAACGAAACAACTGCTAAGGGTGTTAAAGAAGAAGGCGGTGTTGTTGTTCACCACGTCAACGATGTGGAAATCACTGTATTGCCGAAAGACTTACCAGAGTACCTGGAAGTTGATATTGCTGAACTCAGCATTGGTGACACCATTCACCTGACTGACTTAAAACTGCCTAAAGGCGTTGAGTTAGTTGAACTGACTAAAGGTGATGATCACGACCAGGCGGTTGTATCTATTACTGCTCCTCGTGTCGAGAAAGAAGAGACCGAAGAAGATACAGTAGCACCTGGCGACGTTCCTGCTGAAAACAGCAAAGACGACGCTGACGAAGAGTAAGTCAGTCTCCTGTTATGGGAACTGAAGTAAAACTGCTTGTGGGCCTGGGAAATCCGGGCCCCGAGTATGAACGAACTCGCCACAACGCTGGTTTCTGGTTAGTCGAAGACTTCTGCAGACGCCACGCAATTACACTTTCCCCTGATACAAAAAGCAAAGCCCTGATTGGACGCTGGCAACAAGGCGCTCATGATCTTCGCATTGTACTGCCACAAAACTTTATGAACCGCAGTGGTTTCTCTGTAGCGGCGCTGGCTAACTTTTATAAAATACCGGCTAGCCAAATTTTAGTGGCATACGATGAGCTCGACTTACCCCCTGGCGTTGCAAAGTTTAAGAAAGGTGGAGGTGCCGGCGGGCACAACGGAATTAAAGACATTATTGCCCAGACAGGTAGCCAGGACTTTATGCGATTGCGCATTGGTATTGGCCATCCGGGCGATAAAACGAAAGTAACAGGCTTTGTTTTAGGCAAAGCCTCAGCAAATGAACAGCGGCTTATCGATGACTGTATCGATGAAGCCAGCCGCAGTATCGACACATTAATGGTGGACGGCTGGGGACCTGCATTGCAGCGTCTGCACAGCTACCGCCCTGAACAGAAAGGCTAAATTCTCATGGGATTTCGATGTGGTATCGTTGGTTTACCAAACGTGGGTAAATCCACACTTTTCAACGCACTGACAAAAGCAGGCATTGAAGCTGCAAACTTTCCATTCTGTACCATCGAACCGAATACGGGTGTCGTTCCTGTCCCTGATCCTCGCCTGGATAAATTAGCCGCTATCGTCAATCCCGAGCGCGTGATTCCAACAACCATGGAATTTGTTGATATCGCCGGGTTAGTTAAAGGCGCTTCAAAAGGTGAAGGTTTAGGGAACCAGTTTTTAGCAAACATCCGCGAAACCGACGCTATTGGTCATGTCGTGCGCTGCTTTGAAGACGACAATATTGTGCATGTCAGTGGCGGTATTGACCCTGCCGATGACATTGACACCATTAACACCGAGTTGGCACTCGCCGATTTAGACTCTGTTGATAAGTCTTTGTACCGTCTGAGTAAAAAAGCGAAAGGCGGTGACGCACAAGCCAAAGCAGAAATTGCGGTCCTGGAAAAACTGAAGCCGGCACTTGATGAAGGTAAAATGGCTCGCTCTGTAGAGCTCAGCAAAGATGAGCGCGCAACCATTCGCTCTTACAACTTGCTGACTTTAAAGCCAACCATGTACATTGCCAACGTCAACGAAGACGGTTTTGAAAACAACCCACACCTGGATAAAGTACGTGAAATTGCGGCAACCGAAAACGCTGTTGTTGTTCCCGTGTGTGCTGCTATTGAATCAGAAATAGCCGAACTGGACGAAGCTGACAAAGAAGAGTTTTTGAGCGAACTGGGTCAGGACGAGCCAGGTTTGAACCGCGTTATTCGTGGTGGCTACGAGCTATTAAACCTGCACACATACTTCACTGCCGGCGTAAAAGAAGTTCGCGCCTGGACAGTGAAAGTAGGCTCAACGGCACCTCAGGCAGCCGGACGCATTCACACCGATTTTGAAAAAGGCTTTATTCGTGCCGAAATCGTTGGGTATGACGACTACATTGCTAACAATGGTGAGCAAGGTGCAAAAGATGCCGGTAAATGGCGTTTAGAAGGAAAAGAGTACATCGTTAAAGACGGCGATGTTATTCACTTCCGCTTTAACGTTTAATAAGCAATTTGTGGCTCGCACAAAGCGGGCCACAGCCTTTCCCCAATACCTTTAGTTTTCTACAATATCGCCATGCATTGGCGCCAGCAGACCCAGTAACTGATTCTGAGCCGCAACCGGTATATCATGCTTTTCCATTGCCGCTATTAGGTGCTCCACCAGCGCATTGAAGTCCGCGTTAGTAACGCCCATGTTGCGATGCGAAGTTTTCATATCATCTCCGCTGTAGTCACATGGACCACCACTAACGTCACATATTTGTTCACTAATCAGTTTATGCACCCGCATAATGTCCACATCAGTAAAATGATGAGCTATACGGTCATCGCCACCCACTCTGTAAAGCATTTCTTCGACAACGGTTTCAATACCCTCTTTCTCTCCCAACTGCTGATACAAGTTCTGGGCAATTGAAAGCGGAGCAAATAATAACACCGCCAGTAACACACCTATTCTCATAATTTCTCCTTAAAAAGCTGCCTGAACAGACAAATACCAGCCGGTTTGATCATCGAGCCCCGCTATTGAACCTAAGTCAGTGTAAGCGCCAACAACGGACACATGTTTATTTGGGAAGTAAGCGACAAAAAGATCTTTCCAGTCCTGCTCTTCAGCGAAGTTTAAATTATCGGGCTTCTGGCGGTATTCAATACCCACAGCCCAATAACGGTTCAAAAAAGCCGCTACCGACGCTTCCGCCAGCCAGTCCCTGCTGTTTTCTTTGTCTCCGCCAAAGCCCAACAAACCCAGTTGATTCGCCTTGCTTGAACGCAAGGTTAAGTTTGCGACCCAGGTACGATGAAAAGGCCCATCCAACCAGGCTTTTGCGGCACTGACATACCAGTCAACACTGCTGTCATCCTGAGAACCAACGGCTGAAGGCAATGCATAGTCATTGTTCTTTTTGTGCTGCGCGCCCACACTGACTTGAGGTAAATCGCCGTAAATGAGGTCGCCGGCCAAACGTACTTTAGCACCAAGAATACTTTGACTAAGCTCACCACCAATAGTGGACAGATCAAATGTTTGTTCCGCGTACGACAATTCTATTCGGTTATTCCAACTGACACTGGCGCCCTGTACGCTTAACCGAAAGTCATCTACAGCAACTTCACTTAAATTGACCGTAGCACCAAATTGACCTTTCCCTGCGTAACTGCTTAATGTTGCCCAGGGGACTATACCGCCTCCCCCGGCTCCTTCTAACGTACTGGCGCCCCCTGTTGCTAATAGTCTTGTTCCCTGGTCCGCGAACGTAGCAGAGCTAAAAAGCAAAACACCAGCCAAAATAAAGCGGCTTCCATATACTAAAGAGTCTCTTATATTCATTTTCATTCTTTTAACTCATGGTCGGTTAAGTAATTCTTAAAATCTGAAATAGCTAAGGGTTTGCTAAAATAGTAGCCTTGCAATTCATCGCACTGCAGCGATTGCAGTACCTTCCAACTGGCTTCATCTTCAACACCTTCTGCAACCACTCGAAGACCCAATTCATGGGCTAGCTGAATCGTTGAACGGACAATGGATTCATCCATAGCCTCTTCACTCAAATACTGCACAAACGCCCTGTCAACTTTAAGTTCTTCCACAGGCAGTCTTCGTAATTGGGCCAGGGATGAATGTCCGGTGCCATAATCATCAATAGAAATAGAAAACCCAAGGCGCTTGAGGGTTTCCAGCCGGGCAATCGCTTTTTCAGGGTCCTGCATCACGGCACTTTCCGTCACTTCCAGAACCAGCCGCTGCGGTAACTGAGGGAAACCTTTTATCAATTGCTCAAACAATAGAGGTAGGGCGTCACTTAACAGGTCAACCGTCGATAAATTAATACTCAGTTTGAGAGTTTTTCCTTGCTGTTCCCAGTTACGGAGCAGCTCCACAGACTGCCTGCAGACCCAGTCTGTTAAATCGGTAATAGCTCCCGACTGCTCTGCCAAAGGAATAAACTCATCAGGGCCAACAAAGCCCAGCTTCTCACTCTGCCATCTTAAAAGTACTTCAGCACCCACGACGGTGCCGCTCTGACAGTTAATCTTAGGCTGTAACACCAGATGCAGCTCTTCATCTTTTACGGCGTCTTTTAACGACTCTATAATTTGCAGGCGCCGCATGTGCTGTTCATCCAGCCCTTGCTGATACTCTACGTAGAAGCTCTGCTGAAGTTTCGCTTGTTGTACACTGACCTGCGCGCGTCGAATCAATAAATCAACCTCTGCGCCTTGTTCGGGAAAACAAACAACACCTAAATTAAAAGCCAGACGATAGTCACTGTCCCCTACTTTAAACGGCGACTTAAGAAACGCCTCTAATTGATTTACGCTGCGGTTTAATTCAAATGCTAATTGTTCGAAAGAGTACAAAATAGCAAACTCATCACCACCGACTCTCGCTAACAAGGTTGAGTTTGCGCAGCACTGCCGTAAACGGTCTGACAATTGCCGCAAAATATCATCGCCAATTTCCTGACCAACACTGTCATTCAAAACACGGAACTGTCGAATATTTAACAATAATAAACAGCCACTGTTATTCGCATGTAGCAGCTTCTCCAACTCTTTTCGGAAAAACCGTCGGTTAGGTAAGTTAGTTAGGTGATCATGAGATGCCTGATAAGAAATACGCTGTTCACGCTCAGAAATAGCCTTTCGCATGCTACCAAAAGTGTCAGCGAGCTTACCGAACTCATCATCATTTAATGACAAATTCGTTTCACTGTAGTCGCCTTGCTGCAGTTTCTTCGCGGCTCCTGACAACTGCTGCAATGGGCGTGACACGCCGCGCGCAATAATGACAGCTAACAACATAGCGACAACCAAAGCGGCAATGGCAATTAAAACAATCTGCCAACGCAGCCGTGTAAACTCCTCGGTTGCAGCGCTCAAAGATGTCGTCAGCACAACATGAACAGCGTCGCCCGAGTCAAGATTAAGGATGACTTCATTACCGGCAAAATCATTGTTTAGTAACCAGGCATCCAAAATTCCGTTACTTTGAGTCAAAGTCTCCGATAAAGAGGAAACCTGCGGCTGCGATAGGCTTGAGGCGAGAACATCGTTAGAGCTCTCCAGCCACAAACTGATATCAGCATTAGCCAGACTTTTTAACTCCTCAGCCAATTCAGAATCAACTTCAAAGCCAAGCGTTGCCCACGCAATTAAATTAGGCGCATTAACCGGT
This sequence comes from Idiomarina sp. UBA4206, assembly GCF_002383015.1. Taxonomy (NCBI): domain Bacteria; kingdom Pseudomonadati; phylum Pseudomonadota; class Gammaproteobacteria; order Alteromonadales; family Idiomarinaceae; genus Idiomarina; species Idiomarina sp. UBA4206. The sequence continues at coordinate 3,558 of NZ_DFTS01000056.1, read as the reverse complement.
ACGGTGACTAACTGAAAGAGCTCGTCTTCCACCACGGCTAGCTCTCGGTTTGAACCGGCCGCACGAGGATTAATACGCAATTCATCAAAAGCATGTGAAGAAGCAATTTCTTTCCCGTCGGGTGTTTGCAGTACCATTAATTCGGCTTCTATCCGTTCACCGTGGTTCACTAACGCCGAAATAATGGTCTCTCGGTCTTTAGAGGATACCGCCCGCTTGAATCCAAAATCATCGGTAAGAACTTCAGCTGCCTGAAGTAGCTGAGTGCTACGGCTATCGAGCAGTTCGCGGAATACCTTTTCACTGACACTCAGCTCTCTTTCAATTGAGCGTTCCAGCTGGTTCTCCGTTGCAACCCACACCGCTGCTAAGGCAACCAATAAAGCGCCGGCTACCAAACCGGCAAGAATAATAATTAAGCGAGTTCTAAACCGTGTGATCATTGGTTCCCTTTACGGTTAAATCGCTGTTCTAAACGAGAAGGCTCTTTTTCTTCCTGCTGAGGCGCAGATACCCGAACTTGTCCGGTGAGCTCCTCTCCATTAGCCGCTAATGCAATGTTCTGAGCTTGAGATAAATCATCGCCCATCCAGTGATGCCATACCCTCACCTCTTCCAGACTCTCACCTTCAGAGAGGTTAAGCTCAGCCAGACCTTGCTCATCGGTCACAACGACGTCATAGTCGTTACTTACCAGAACGTAAGCAATCATCTGATCATGGATATTACAACCCAGAGTCACAATACCTTCTTTATCAAAGTTAACGCTTGGCTGCTCTTTGTCTGAATACAGTTTTAACTCAAAATTCTTAGCTTCAGAAAACGAATACACGTGGTGTCGAATATTATCGCTGTTAGGGAATACAACATCCGTGCCCCTTTTTACAGCACTGACGGTGGGAGTAAACTGTTTATCCACCTGATCAACAATCGCTTCATTATTTTCATTAAACTTATCTTTTTGGCTATCAATTAATAGCGCGGCATTAACTAACGGCTGACCCTTTGCATCAACCAATTTCACTTTTAAAGTCTCGGCAGACACATACTGGACACTTAAAACCGTCAATAAAAAAGCAGCAATTACATGCTTCACACCAACCCCCGACAATAACTTAATACGTTCAACTGTAACGTAACCGAAAAAAACAAACTGCGCTATGATTGGAGTACGTACTAATGATCCACTATGGTTCATTTTTGGTAGGTTAGGCATAGACGCTTTTACTCGTAAGCTCGATGACAGGAGGGATACTCATGAGCCAGGATTATCGCACAGAGAAAGACAGCATGGGCGAAATCAAAGTCCCCCAAAATGCACTTTACGCCGCGCAAACTCAGCGCGCAGTTGATAACTTTTCCATTAGTGGGCTCACTCTGCCGGCTAAGATGATACAAGCCATAGCAATGGTAAAAGCCAGTGCGGCAAGGGCTAACGCTAAAATCGGGCAGTTAGACCAAAAACATGCCGACGCTATTGAGAAAGCCGCTCAGGAAATCATTGATGGGAAACATCTCGAACACTTTCCGGTTGATGTATTCCAAACAGGCTCCGGCACAAGCTCTAACATGAATGCCAATGAAGTCATTGCAAATTTAGCAAAGCAGCAAGGGCTGGACATTCACCCCAACGACCACGTCAATCAAAGTCAGTCGAGTAACGATGTTATTCCTACTGCCATTCAAATTGCTAGTGTTCTGGCGGTCGAAAAACAGTTAGAGCCGGCATTAAAGCAGTTAGTTGACACCATCAGAAGCAAAGCCATTGAATTACGGGATGTTGTAAAGACAGGCAGAACGCATTTGATGGATGCCATGCCTATGACCATGGCGCAAGAATTAGAAGCCTGGGCGGGCCAACTGGAAGTCACAACCGAGCAGCTTCCGCAATTACTGCAACGCAGTCGTATCCTTCCTCAAGGTGGAACAGCCATAGGTACAGGTATCAATGCGCCTAAAGAATTTGCCGCCGAATTTGCCGACGCACTAACCCAGGTAAGTGGCAGTCAATTCA
>NZ_DFTS01000056.1:0-1440 GCF_002383015.1 Idiomarina sp. UBA4206 | reverse complement strand
AATTTACAGCTTTCGGCCCAACTGAATACACTGGCGACAACGCTACTTAAAATCAGTAACGACTTGCGCTGGATGAACAGCCTACCACTGGCCGGATTAGGCGAAATTCAGCTCACCGCATTACAGCCCGGAAGCAGTATTATGCCGGGTAAAGTGAACCCGGTAATACCCGAAGCAGTGGCAATGGTTGCAGCTCAGGTTAATGGCAATCACACAACAGTGACAACAGCGGCTCAGCAAGGAAACTTTCAGTTAAACGTAATGCTGCCGGTTATTGGTTACAATTTACTCCAGTCCATTGATTTACTAAGCAACAGTTGCAACGCCCTGGCCAGTAAAGCCATTGCTGATTTTGAAGTTAATGAAAAGCGTCTCGAGCAGGCACTGTCTAAAAACCCCATTCTGGTTACCGCTCTTAACCCGGTTATTGGCTACAATAAAGCCGCTGAAATAGCCAAAACGGCTTATAAAGATGGGCGCGCGATTATTGACGTTGCGGACGAAATGACAGACTTAGGTCGGGATAAACTTGAACAGTTACTGGACCCTAAAAAACTAACCGAAGGCGGCGTTAACGAGTAACGCAGTTAATATGTGGAGTACAAAATGAGTCAAAAAGAAGTTCTGATTACCGGAGCAAACCGCGGTATAGGTTACGAATTTGCACGCCAATATGCCAAAAAGGGCTATAAAGTTACTGCGGTTTGTCGTAACAATTCAAAACAACTAACGGAGCTGGATGTCGATATTGTTGAAGGCATAGATGTGACTAAAGCATCGGATCTTCTTCGCCTTTCTGAAACTTTAGGCGATAAAAAGATCGATATACTGGTGAATAACGCAGGCTTGCTGCACAAAGACGTACTAGGAGAACTTGACGCTGGTAATATTCGCGCCCAATTTGAGGTGAACGCTCTGGCGCCTCTGCGTGTCACTGAAGCTCTGCTGCCCAATTTAAAAGAAGGCAGCAAAGTAGCAATGATTACTAGCCGAATGGGGTCTATTGCCGATAATGGTTCCGGCAGTCGCTATGGTTACCGTATGTCAAAAGCAGCATTGAATGCGGCGGGAAAATCCTTGTCACTGGACCTAAAAGATCAAGGAATTTCTGTTGTTTTGCTGCACCCAGGCTTCGTACAAACCGATATGGTGAATCATGCCGGCGATATTCCGGCTGAAACCGCAGCAGAGCGCTTAATTCAACGTATTGATGAACTAAGTTTGGATACCACAGGTCAGTTTTTCCATAGCAACGGTGAAGGTCTTCCTTGGTGATTTGATGCCTTTTTAAACAAATCACTGTTTTTTTGCTCAAACGCGCCCGTTAATCTCGTTTTTTATCAAAAATAGGTTGACGGGCTGCGGAGCGATTTGCATAATACGCGCCGCACTCACAGAGAGCGGTAAGTAAAAAGGTATGGCTACGTAGCTCAGCTGGTT
>NZ_DFTS01000015.1:1531-5128 GCF_002383015.1 Idiomarina sp. UBA4206 | reverse complement strand
CTGCTGCCAGAATGCGTTCGCCAAACACGTTGTAAACCAACGAGGTTGAGTGCTCGCCGTTAGCAGAGTCGTAGTTTAACTGGAAGTTCGCTACGTATTCTGAGTGTCCGGTCATACGCTTCGTCGGGTTAGTTAAGTTACCCGCCAACGCAGGGTCAATCGACGCTTCTGAGTCACTCCAGGTTAAGTTACCTGAGGTGAAGAAGCCGTTCGCCAAGTACCCTAAGTCGTGCAGCCATTCAAACTCAACACCGTATACTTCGGCTGATTCACCGTTCACATAGGTCAGTGTGTAATCTTCATCACCCACGCGCAGCACCGACTCAATTGGGTTTTCTATGTCCTTATAGAAGGCTGCAACGGTGTAGTTATCGCCATTATCCGCGTAGTACTCAAAGCGTGCATCGTAGTTACGTAAGTCACTGCTTTGCAAACCGGCCGTACCAAAGGTGCGAATATCCGTAGTCGGGTCGTAGTAAGCTACCGGAACCGTCTCGCGCAAGTCCGGACGAACCACGGTTTCACCGTAACCAAAGCGAAGCTGATAATTGTCATTAGCCATATAGGTCAGTGACAAAGCGGTGTAAACATCGTCTTCTGAAATCGAGCTATCGATAACGCGCTGAGGGTTGAAGTAGTTATTCAGGTCCTGCTCGTCGAAAATTAAGCTCGAGGTCGCCAATGACACTTGCTTAAAGTCTTCGTAACGAACACCACCACTGACACGCCAGGTATTGTCGAATATGGCATCGAACTCACCGTAATACGCATCGATTTTCTGAGCAGCCAGGTAATCATCCGCATTTGGCGCACCCGGTTCACGGAAGGTAATACGGAAGTCATTTTCGTCGATGACCTCATCGGTCAGATACCCGGTAACTCCCAGTACGTTGTCTAAATCATCCAGCACTGACAAACGTGATCCAGAAGCGTTATCCAGACTAAAGCGACTGGTGTTGTAGTAACGTGCTTTATCAACAAAGTCGTAGCCCGCTTTCAATTCCAGCTCTAATCCGGAAAACATTAATGGCAGCGAGAAATTACCACCGTATGACTTCACGTTGTCTTCCATATCTACGAACTGGAAAATCGCGCGGTTGTCATCACCCGTTACCCGAGTCTCAGAGAAGCTACCGTCAGTGTTGTAAATGTCATCAAAACGGTAAGACACTTCGGTCGGAATTTCCGTCTCCGCTTTTGACTCCGTGTACTGCCAGTCAAAACCAATACCCCAATAGTCCATAAAGGTGTGCTGGCCGCGGAATTGGTCCACGTTTAGTACCCGCTCTTCGTATTTGAACTCATGTTCGCGGTTAGCAATACCGGTTCCGGCAATGGTTTTCAGGTTACTGCCGTTGGGGCTTTGCTTAATACCAAATTCTGACTCGTCCTCTGAGTCTTCCAGGTAAATTTTGGTGTAGCTGACGCTGTGTGTGTCTAATTCATAGCCTGCGGTAAAAAAGCCGTTAAGACGTTCTGTTTCCTGTGTCACCGTAGTTTCAGACAAGGTGTTGTAACACGAGTTAGAGACATCCTCGGCAGTCTCCAGCGAAGTTGAACAGCCCTCTTCAGCATTGTTACTGATAACCGCATTACGACGCTCTGAGACATCCCAGTCATTGTCATAAGACGCAGCAGCCAACACTCCGATAGTGCCGCCCAACCAGGACTCATCAAAACTGTTACCTAAGGTCGCTTTTAAATCAAAGTTAGGATCCAGAGACTCTTCCTTTAGCACCATGTCACGAGGTAATTGTTTCGCCAGTGACGCATTAATCGCCCGCGCCTGATCACCAGCACTGTTCCCGCTGCCGCTCAGTCCATCGGTATTAATAATGTTGCGTAAGCTAAAGTCTCCCTGATAACGACCAATCGCATCGCGGATCCCATCAGGAATGCCGTCATCGTTGCGGTTATAGGTGTAGCCGTCATCCGCATTGCTGTTAAGACCGACTCCTGCCTCAACATTAAAGATAAAGTCATCCGGCAGCGAGCGCGTACGGATATCGATGTTACCACCACCAAAAGCCGCCGGCATGGAAGGTGAAAACACCTTTTGTACCGCCATGCTTTCAATAATGGTCGATGGAATAATGTCCAGCGGTACCACGTTACGGGTTAAGTCCGGGCTGGGAATACTGGCGCCGTTAATGCGGGCACTTGAGTAGCGCTCACCTAAACCACGCACGTAAATAAATTTGCCGTCCACCAGAGTCAAACCGGTCACCCGGCGCAACGCTGAAGCCGCGTCGCTGTCACCGGAACGGGACAGCTGCTCTGCACCCAGAATATCTGCCACAAAGGCCTGGTTTTTGCGCTCTTCAACCACTGCAGCCGCACTTCCCTGCAAACGACTACCGGTAGTAACCACTTCTTCAATGGTCGACTCGCGTTCAACGTCAGTTTCGTCAGCTTGCTGTGCCAAAGCTGTCGGAGCCGTGGCAAACAGGCCCAAACCAACCGCTAAAGCAACCGGCTTGAGTTTGTATTGATTCTTCATAATCAACTCCTGCAATAAAATCGGAAAATAGGCGCAACTGTGGTGCGCCTATTTATTCGCATTCCAACTCTAATTAGTCCTGCTCAGAAGCAGCTACAGCAGTTTCAACCCACTGGTACCATTCAGAGCTTGTATCGTCGTCAGAAAGTGCGCCGATAAAATCAACCGGAGTAAAGAAGTCATCATTCAATGCGGTTAAGTCATTCGCAGCAATAGTGATTGAAGAAGACATATCGGTCGAAATACCATCGTCATTCAGAACCATTGCTGAACCGTCTAACACTTCATTTTCACCACCGTTGTCATACCATTGGCTGTAGGTTTCGCCGTCACCAAAGGTATTGTCACCGGTGTTCACAAAGTTATTGGTACACGCCATAACCGAGCTGTAGAAATCGAGTTCGCCATTATCAACGCCCGCTTCACCGTCTGAAGTGAAGAAGACACAGCCGTCGTCTGCCGTACCGTTCTCTTTAATTTTCAGTACGTTGTACATCTGCCCCTGGAAGTTGTCGTCAAATTTCGTAGCGATTGACGGGTCGTTATCACGTACGGATGTGCCGTCGGTAGTGATAATAGTCACGTTAGCAATAGTCGGTGCAGATGTTGGTGCTTGCGAATAGTCCGGACCATTGTTTTTCTCGCCGTCTGCCTCAAAACCACCGTTACCCATGTAGTTGGTCTGACCGTCTACTGTCACTGTGCCATGTTTAATAAACACAAATTGCGCACGTCCCTGCCAACCAGCGTCCATATCCAGCGAGTCATCCTGGGTATCCGTTACGACAATGTTTCTTAAGTCAGCAGCGCCACCGAAGAACTCAATGCCATCATCAAAGCCCTGGTGAATGTGAATAAACTCATAAGAAGAGCCTGAACCTACTGCGTTTAGCGTTAGTGAGTTCAAGTCATCACCGTCACCGCCGTCACGAGGACCCGAGCCTGCGTACCAAATTTGTGCGTACTTCATTGAACCGCTGTCGTCAGTGTTGTCGTTACCACCGTAGAAGCTGACAATACCTTCCGATTCACGGTTACAGGTACCACCGTCGCGCTCTGCATCAGTACACTCATTGGTAATACCGTTACCGTTAACG
>NZ_DFTS01000015.1:0-1353 GCF_002383015.1 Idiomarina sp. UBA4206 | reverse complement strand
TAACCGGCTTGTCGAAAGTACCGATAGCGTTCAACTGAGCGCCACGAGCAATCTGAATAATGGCTTCGCCAGAAGTGAATGCCAGCACCGCGCCAGGTTCAACCGTCATGACCGGGCCATTTTGATTAATTTCACAATCGGTTGTGGTGTCGCAGTCTTCACCAATTTGCAGAGCACCATCAAACACATGAACACCGCCGTCAGGCAACTCTTCAAAAGTAATGTCCTCAGCTATTTCAATGGTTGCACTGGCAAAGTCTGTATCATAAGAACAGTCCTGACCGTCGTACTCACCCTGAATGTCTGCATAGCTTGCACAAGGGTTTGATGAGCCGCTGTCGCCACCGCCCGTATCGCCGCCAGCATCAGATCCGCCATTGTTATTCACCGTTGGGGTAACATTAATATCGCCGCCGCAACCAGCTAAAAATAAGGCTGCTGTAACTGCAGAGATTTTGAATAAAGTATTAAATTTCATTGGGTTCTCCCGACTTGGATGTTGTCCAGTTATGATTTAAGTCGGGAGCAGACTAAGACGCCTGCATGACAGGATTGTGACAACACAAAAGTGTCACAAAATATTCACCATTCGGTAACCTGAATTTTCTCTTTTGATCTTTGCGCTTGTTGAATAAGTAACCTATATCAGTAATAAAAACACAAACGAGGAAAGACCCCATGCGTAAACTTTTAATCAGCGGTTTAATGGCAGCCTTTGCTTTACCCGCTGCGGCTGACCGTTTCGAAGATGTAACCATTGAACACAATGAAGTAGCCGACAATATTTACATGCTGACCGGAGCCGGCGGGAATATGCTGATGTCATCAGGTGACGATGGCGTGTTTCTGGTCGATGACCAATACACTCAGGTAGCAGAGCGTATTGCGGAAAAAATTCAGGAGTTAAGCGGTGAAGAAGTTCATTATATTCTGAACACGCACTTCCACGGCGACCATGTCGGCTCCAATATGTGGTTCGCGAACAACCAAAGCTCGACCATTTTTGCCCATGACCATGTGCGTGAGCGCTTAAGTAACGACGACAGCTTTAGCGAAACGGGTCTGCCGGCCATTACTTTTGACTCTGCCATTACCTTCCACTTTAACAATGACACCATTTACGTTTTCCACCTCTCAAACGGTCATACTGACGGTGACAGCGCGGTATGGTTTAAAAATGCGAACGTATTGCATCCGGGCGATTTGTTCTTTAATAAACGTTTCCCGTTTATTGATCTGAAAAGTGGCGGAGACGTGGATGGCTATATCGCAAATGTGGAGCAGTTGTTGAACCGTATTACCGATGACACCGTGATTATTCCCGGCCATGGTCCGTTGGCAAATAAAGCCGAT
>NZ_DFTS01000028.1:34238-36712 GCF_002383015.1 Idiomarina sp. UBA4206 | reverse complement strand
GGCCTAGGACACCGCCCTTTCACGGCGGTAACAGGGGTTCAAATCCCCTAGGGGACGCCACTTAAATCAACCGCCCGCAGGCGGTTTTTTTGTTTCTGGCTTTCACTACTTCGCCAACTCCAGCAAATAAGGCTCCAGAAAATCAGCTATCTTTGGCTGGGCTTCAGCGGTGGGATGAATACCATCGTCCTGCACGTAATCGGCATTGGTGGCTATCTCTTCCATGAAAAATGGTATCAGCGTTACATTTTCTTCTTTTGCAACCTCTTCAAATACTTGGCGGAACTGTTCTGCAAAACGTTGGCCATAGTTAGGTGGTACCATAACCTGACTTAAGCCGACTTTAACGCCTTGTTTCTGCGCCTGGTCGATGATTTGTTTTAAATTCGAGCGAACTGTGTTTAGGTCGAACCCACGAAGGCCATCATTACCGCCTAGCTCGATAAATAAAGCGTCGGGCTTGTGACGCTCTAAAACGCCTTCTAAGCGGCGCAAACCACCACGAGTGGTCTCGCCACTAATACTGGCGTTAATGATGTTTATATCGGGATGAGAGCTCTCCCAGCGACGATCTAACTCGGCAACCCAGGTTTGTTCCTGAGAAAGCCCATAACCGGCGCTTAAGCTGTCACCTAAAACAACAAGTGAGACATTTGCGGAAACGCTGCGTATAACCAACAACAGCGCTAAAAATAAACACGTTTTCAAAAGGAAGTTTTTCATCTTATGCTCATTCAAGCTCAACAACTGGAAAAAACCGTAGACACCTCTGAGGGTCCATTACAGATTCTGCAGCCAATTAACGTCAGTATCAATGCCGGTGACACCGTAGCCATTGTCGGCGCTTCGGGTTCCGGTAAGTCGACGCTATTGTCACTACTGGCGGGTTTAGACCTCGCATCCTCCGGAGAGGTTCTTATAGAGAACGAAAAATTAAGCGAATTGGATGAGGAGCAGCGCGCAAAAGTTCGTGCTGACAAAGTCGGATTCATTTTTCAGTCGTTCCTGCTGGTACCTAGTTTAAGTGCCTTAGAGAACGTTATGCTCCCGGCAGAGCTGGCCGGACATAAAGGCGCAGAGAAAGAAGCCAGAGAATTACTGGCGAAGGTTGGGCTGGAAGATCGCTGGCATCACTATCCAAATCAATTATCTGGTGGCGAGCAGCAGCGAGTAGCTATTGCCAGAGCCTTTGTCGGACAACCGAAGATTCTTTTTGCCGATGAACCAACGGGTAACCTCGATGCGAAAACCGGTGGAAAAGTCGAAGAGCTGTTATTTGATTTAAACAAGGATTATGGCACCACGCTGATTGTGGTAACTCATGATCAACGGCTTGCAAAGCGCTGTCAGCGCGTGTTGCAAATGGATGCAGGGCAGTTATCGGAGGCAGCTCAGGATGTGGCATAAAATTTCGTTTCGTTTGCTGAAGCATGAGCTGAAACGAGGTGAGCTGACAATTATGGCGCTGGCAATTATTTTGTCAGTCACTGCCGTGTTGTCACTGTCCATTTTCAGCGATCGATTACAGGCTGGATTAACTGAGCGTAGTAGTGAGTTTCTTGCTGCCGACAGAGTATTGAGCTCGCGGAGAGATATACCGCAAGAGTGGTTAGAGCAAGCCGGGCAAATGAATTTGAAAACCTCCTGGAAAGTTGTGTTCAACTCAATGGCGTTTGCTGATGAGAACATGACCCTGGTGGATATTAAGGCGGTAAGCGATGGCTACCCGTTACGAGGTCAGCTGGAAATTGCTGATGAACCTTTTGGGCAAGGTTATGTGGCCGAAGGTTTGCCTGCAGAAGGTGAGGCCTGGGTCGCTTCTCAGTTATTTCAGGCGCTGCAGTTAGATATCGGCGATGACATTGAGGTTGGCAACAGCAGCTTTAAAGTAACGAAAGTTGTTACCTATGAGCCGGACGTTGGTTTTTCAGTATTTACTGATAGTCCAAACGTTATTATTCGCCACTCACAACTGGAAGAAACGGGCTTGATCCAGCCCGGCAGCCGAGTGCGTTTTAATGTGTTAATGGCGGGTGACAACAGCGACATTACTGCCTATGAAGACTGGTTGCTACCACGCCTGAATGACGACACGCATAGCTGGCGCAGTATAGAAGATGGTGACAGTCCGTTGTCGCGTTCTTTGAATCGTGCTGAGCGTTTTATGATGCTGGCCAGCCTGCTCGGTGTGGTACTGGCTGCAACAGCGGTGGCAGTAGCAGCGCAGCGCTATTGTCAGAGAAATTACGATGTGGTTGCCATATTCAAAACCTTAGGGGCCAGTCGCCAGCAGATACGACGTATCTTTTTACTTCACCTGTTATTGCTTACAGCTGCCAGTGTGGCGGTGGGTATGGCGCTTGGCTGGGCCATTCAATATGTGGTTATTGAATGGGTGGCACAGAAACTGGATGCGACCTTACCTCAAGCCGGATGGCAGCCCTACGCATTAGCCGGAGCGACCGGTGTTATCA
>NZ_DFTS01000028.1:31987-34163 GCF_002383015.1 Idiomarina sp. UBA4206 | reverse complement strand
GCGGTTATGTTTACCCTGTATCCATTATTCAGGTTGGTATCAATTCCACCGCTACGCGTATTGCACCGTCAATTGACGGCTGGTAATGCGGTGCGTTGGTTGCAATGGGTACTGAGTGGCGGAACCATTTACGCACTGCTGGTGATTTACAGTCAGCAATGGTGGCTTTCCACGGCCTTGTTTGCCGGTGGCGCAGTTGCTGCTGTTATTTTACTGGGGCTGGGTCGTTTGTTTATTTCAGCCAGCCGTAAAGCGGGTATGCAGGCAGGCAGCAGCTGGCGACTGGCAATGGCTGGCCTGCAACGTCGGGCGGCAGCAAATAGCGTTCAAATGCTGAGCTTTTCAACGGCCATTATGCTGTTGCTGCTTGTCATTGTTCTACGGAACGATTTACTGGAAGACTGGAAACGTCAGCTACCTGCCGATGCGCCAAATTATTTCGCAATTAACATTGCTGAAGATAACGTTGATGACATGCAGTCAATGTTCGAGCGGGAAAATATTCCGTCGACCGATCTCTATCCTATTGTGCCGGGACGTTTAACCCATATTAACGGGGAGAAACTCGAGGACGAAGTTACCAAAGAGGATCGTGACGAGGAAGTCTCTGATGAAGATGCGTCAGAAAATGACGGTCGTGAAGGCATAGGCAGAGAGCTCTCTTTAACCTGGCGTGACAGTTTGCCTCCTAACAACGTACTTACCGCAGGAGAGTGGTGGGGCGACAATGCCGAACCTCAGGTCTCGGTGGAGCTGAATGTATCAGAACGACTGGATATTAAAGTCGGTGATGAACTACGCTTTAACTTAGGTGGCGAAGAATTCACTGTACCGGTGACCAGCTTGCGTAAAGCTGACTGGAATACCTTGCAGCCAAACTTTTACATGATCTTCAATACCTCGACTCTGGAAGATTTTCCGGCGACTTATATCACCAGTTTCAGACTGGATGAAGAACGTAAAAGTGACCTGTATGAGTTGTTCAAGCCTTTCCCGCAGGCATCTTTAATTGATTTGGATGCCATGATAGATCAAATACGGGAAGTGATTGGGCAGGTGAGCTTAGCCATTGTGTTTGTACTGGTACTTGTGATCATTGCTGGCGCTTTAGTGCTGGTAGCGCAAGTTCAGGCGAGTATGGAAGAGCGCCAGAAAGAATTAGTTATTCTAAGAACACTGGGGGCACCGGGTAAATTACTGAGCCGTAGTATTACTTATGAGTTTTTGGTGTTAGGTGCCATTAGTGGACTGATAGCAACTTTGGCAATGGAGATATCACTGTTCATACTGCAGAACCAGGTGTTTAACATGACGCCGGTTATTCACTGGAAGTTGTGGCTGTTAGGGCCGGCATTTGGTGCCGTAGTGGTTGCTGTTTTAGGCCGCTTATCCTGCTACCGACTTATTCAGAGAAATACCGCTCAGTTAATACGCAAGCTGACTTAACAAAATAGGGAGGTGACCAATGAACATTTTAATGACAGGTGGTACCGGGCTTATTGGCTCAGCGTTTATTCGCAAGTACCGAAGTGAGCATCAGTTTACGGTCACTACCCGCAACAAGGAACGCGCAAAAAAGGCCTTGGGTGAGGATGTCACTTTGCTTTCTTCGGTGGACGAATTAACGGATATTGGTCAATTTGAAGCCGTTATTAATCTACAAGGGGAAGGCATTGCGGATAAGCGTTGGAGCGATTCCCGCAAACAGGCATTAAAAGACAGCCGCTGGCAGGTTACCGAAAAGCTGGCGGCTATGATCAAGGCCGCAGAAACGCCTCCTAAGGTATTTCTGAGTGGTTCCGCTATTGGCTACTATGGCCCGCGTGACGTTCAGCCCGTAGATGAGAACGAGAGCCCTAAGCATACTGACTTTGCGGTGACCTTATGTCAGGAATGGGAGCGTCGGGCTTTAGCTGCAGAGGATGCAACCCGCGTGGTTCTGCTACGCACCGGTGTGGTTCTGGCAAAAGGCGAGGGCGCCCTGGCCAAAATGCTTTTTCCATATAAGTTTGGCTTAGGTGGCCCTTTGGGCGATGGTGATCAGATGATGTCGTGGATACAGCTTGAGGATATGATCCGCGCGATTCAGTATCTGCTGGAACACGACAATTTGTCGGGGCCAGTTAACATGACCGCTCCGGGGCCCGTTACTAATGAAGCCTTTAGCCGTACTCTG
>NZ_DFTS01000028.1:25288-31883 GCF_002383015.1 Idiomarina sp. UBA4206 | reverse complement strand
TAGCCGTACTCTGGCGTCGGTACTGAATAAACCGCACTTTATGAGAGTACCGGGTTTTGTGCTCAAGTTAGGTCTGGGGGAAATGTCGTCGATGCTGCTTAAAGGTCAGGCTGTGGTGCCCGATAAGTTGCGCAGCCATGGTTTTGAATTTGAGTACCCTACGGTGCGGGAAGCCTTTCAGGTCAGTGTGTAATTCTTTACACGTCTTTTTATTTTCTTAACGGACAGTGTTTTCGAAACTCAGTAAAATTGAGGAATGAAAACAAAAAACCAGTATCCACATAAACGATTAACCCTTGGCGTTGGCATTTTTATGCTGGCGCTTGCAGGGTGTACTTCGATTCCCGCTGAAAGTCCTCAAAACTTAGTTGGTACCACAGAGTCCGGAAAAGCCTCTTATTATGCCATGAAATACCAATTCAGAACGACCGCAAGCGGCGAACGTTATAACCACTTTTCAAGTACGGCGGCTCATCGAACCTTACCGTTTGGAACTAAAGTCCGTGTAACCAATATTGCTAACAATAAAAGTGTTGTGGTCAAAATTAATGACCGGGGACCGTTTATTGATGGCAGGGTCATCGATCTGTCACGTTCCGCATTTAGTGAAATAGCCGATCTGGATCTCGGAATTATTGAAGTAACCACTGAAGTGGTTCACTGACTTCAATGCTCATGCTCTTATGTTACAAAATTTAACAATTTGAGGCGTGACCTTCTAACATATTGATATTAGCCTCCTTAGATAAGTTTAATCTAGGGAGTTAATATGTACTTTTGGAATATTGATGCACTGAAAAGGGACTTTCTTCAGGGACGTTTCAGTCAAACTCAAGCCTTTTACTACTTAGTCTTAATGTTGGTTTTGTTCACACTGCCAGTTGGTATTTGGGGAGATAATACAACGGTCTGGGACAAAGCGTCACTCTGGGGTGAGCTAGTTTGTGTGGTATTCGGAACCGCTGTTGCTTATAAATCTAATGGCGGACGTGATGGACGAGAGTTTCTGGAGCGTTATGTCTCGCTCAGTTGGGTTTTATTCATACGTCTACTTCCGCTCGTAATACTTCTGGCCCTTGTTGCTTCAATTTTCCGCGATATCTTTATCAGTGATGCCGGTTATGGGTTTACGGGTTATGACTTTGCCGCTTTAGTCTTGATAAGCTTAATCTACTACTGGCGTTTAAGCCATCATATGAGTGACTTGAATCAGTCAAGCTTTTCCGGAATACAAGTTAGTGCTGAGAATTAAGGCACTGCCACGGTTGATTTTATAAAACGAAGGGGAGAGCTTGTAGCTTTCCCCTTATTTATTTTTATGAAGACTTGCTCATTAACTGCTCGATGACGAGCTTCAGGTCACCAATAAGATCATCGCTGTGGCGGAAGCCATTCATCAGAATTTTGTATTTGCCGTTCACGATCAATGTTGGGGTGCCGGTGATATTTTTATCACGAGCGTCTTTATCCATTTGTTTTGCGCGAGCTTTGACTGAAAAATTATTGAAGCTGCGTTTAAAGTCACTTTCAGAAACGCCGGCCTGAATAAAAATATCTTTAATTTTTTCCTGGGTATCAATCGACTGACGTTGCCCAAACTGCTGCTTAAAAATGCTTTCGCTAATAGCTTGTTCTTTGTTCAGCATTAAGGCTAATGAATAGGCTTGGGTCATTTTGCTGCCCATGCCCGGTTTAGGGCTCAACCCTGAGGTGTGTGACTTCTTAAAGGCTTCAGGAAAGGTAGCGGCAAGTTCCTTTGCAATGGGCTCGAAACGGTAACAGGCCATGCAATAAAAAGAGAAGTACTCAATAATTTCAGGCGTTGTCGAAGCCGGGTTATCTAAAACTTCGTAGTGCCTGTTCTCGCTAAATTCCTTGGCCTGCAATGTAGCAGCCATGAATAGTGCGCAAACGAACATTGTGATTCTTACTAGCATAGCGAACTCCTTTTCTTTTTTATTATTGTTGGTAATAAGTATTACAGGTAATTATGATAAGAACAATTGAGGCTGTCCCGATTCTATCGTTAAATGTCCATCAGGCCACTCTTCTTTGTTGTGTTTATTGATAACAATAGCTTCCGTTAACAACAACGGAGACTATGATGAAATTTACACAAATTCGTAATGCGACACTAAAACTTACTTTTGCCGGAAAAACCTTTTTAATTGATCCTATGCTGGCGGAGAAAGGGCGCTACCCTGGCTTTGAAGGCACGCTAAACAGTCATTTGCGTAATCCTACTGTTGGTTTGCCCTTGTCGATGGATGAAATTCTAGATGTGGATGCGGTGATTGTCACACATACTCATCCTGATCACTGGGATGAAGTGGCAGTGCAGAGCATTCCGAAGGACAAGCTGATTTTCGTGCAGCACGAAGCGGATGCTCATGTGCTTAAAGAGCAAGGCTTCATGAACCTTCAAATACTCACCGAAAATACTGAGTTCGAAGGCATGGCATTACACAAAACACCGGGACAGCATGGCAGCGATGTGACTTTATCGATGGCCAGAGATGTATTGGGTGAGGTTTGCGGTGTTGTCTTTAAGCATGATGGGGAAAAGACGCTTTATTTGGCGGGTGACACGGTCTGGAATGCTTATGTTGAAAATAGCTTGAAACAATACCAACCAGAGGTAGTTATACTGAACGCAGGAGATGCTCAGATACCTCAGTTAGGTTCTATTATTATGGATAAAGAAGACGTTTACCAGGTTCATAAAGCGGCGCCGGAAGCGACATTAATTGCCAGCCATATGGAATCGGTGAATCACGCCGCGTTATCGCGCGTGGAGTTGCGTCAATTTTTAGTAGAAAAGAATATTACTAATTCAGTGTTGGTACCAGAAGACGGTGAAAGTTATAGTTTTTAAACGTTTTTCAGAGGGACAGTTATGAAACAGCCAGTTGTTGCCCCAGTTGTTGCTTTAGTGGCATTTAATCAGTTCAGCTCATTTCACTTTTCTGTCCCCTGCATTATTTTTAAAGACATTATGCCGGAGCAGCCTCTTTTTGATTTAAGGGTCTGCGCCGGCGACGTTGGGGAGCTTAAGTCGAATGCGGGGCTTCAAATAACGCCTGAATATGATGTTACCGGGTTAAGAAGTGCGGACATTGTCATTGTGCCCTTTTGGCGAAACCCGGCGGAACGTCCTCCTCAGCCATTGCTGGATGGATTGAGAAAAGCCTACGACCGGGGTGCACAGATTGTGGGTTTGTGTCTGGGAACCTATGTTTTGGCTTATGCGGGTCTGCTTTCTGGCAAGAAAGCTTCAACGCACTGGGAATTTGAGCCTGACTTTCAAAAACGTTTTCCAGATGTAACTCTGGACTCTAACTCGCTGTATGTGGACAGTGGAAATATTGTCACATCGGCCGGAACCGGCGCCGGGCTTGATTGCTGTTTATACTTGGTGCGTCAGCAATATGGCAGCGAAGTTGCCAATAAAGTGGCGCGACGTATGGTGATACCGCCTTATCGTAACGGCGGGCAGGCACAATTTATTGACAGACCGGTACCAAAGTCGACACCCAATAGCCGTATTAACCAACTGCTAGACTATTTAAGGCTGAAGTTGGGAGAAAGCCACAGCCTGGATGAGTTGGCTGAACGTGTCATGATGACTCGCCGCACATTTAGCCGCCAGTTTCAGAAAGCTACCGGCATGTCAGTGGGAGATTGGTTGGTGAACGAACGCTTACGTTTTAGTCAGGATCTTCTGGAGTCGACCGACTTGCCAATTGAAGTCATTGCGAGCCAATGCGGTTTCAACTCAGCTCTTTCATTACGGAATCATTTTAAAGCGCAATTTAATGTCTCCCCAAGTGAGTGGCGAAAAACCTTTCGGGGAGAACCTACCAGCCAATAATGCGTTGCCAAGTGTTATGCGAACCGTCACTCATTAATACGTGGTAAACCGGATGCATAGCCGCAGTGGCACAGGCATGGTTAGGTAAAATGCGCAGCTGATGGCCAACAGGAAAGTCTTCTGGTTGGTAAGCTTCGGTTAACTCAATGACACCGTGCTCTTGCGAGGTGCTGTTAACGCACAAGCCGTCCAGCAGTGAGCCATCTGATCTGCAGACTTGTCCGTAGCCAAAGTCCTGGCTCTGGCCTGCTGTACCGCGATCACGCGACAGGGCCATCCAGCCGCTGTCGGTCAGCAACCAATTCTTTTCTTTGTTGTGGCCAATGACTGTTGTGACTACCGACATGGCTATGTCCGAAAAGCCGCACACGCCGATGTTTTTCATAACTAAGTCAAAGGTGGTGTAAACGCCGGCTCTGACCTCACTAATGTCACTAAAGTCTTCGCCAAAATGTGCTGTCGGCGTTGAACCAACGCTGGTTATAGCGCAGCTAATGCCGGCCGCCTGAAGGTTGTCCTGAGCAACTTTAACGGCATCGCATTCTTGTTTGGCGAAGTTTTTTAACCCTTGCTCCGTATTGCAGGCGTACGAGCCACCGGCGTGGGTCATTAAACCGGTGAAATGAGCGCCAAGTTCTTTGGCAATGGTTAACAATTGCGGGTCTCCCGGCTTAATACCACCACGGTGGTCATCACTGTCTATTTCGATGAAAACGGAAAAGTCTTGCCCGAACTGGTCAGCAAAATCGGAAACGGCCTGCGCCTGCACCATATTGTCTATCAGAATATGCAGGTTAATACCCTGCAGCCTTAGTGCGGCTACCCTTTTGAGCTTTTCGGGAGCTATGCCGACGGCATAGAGTAAATCGGTATAACCTGCCTTCGCGTAGGCTTCTGCCTCAGCTAAGGTTGATACTGTAGCCGGAGCATTCTTACTATCGAGTAGGTATTCAGCCGCTTCCAGAGTACGTAGAGTTTTTAAATGTGGGCGTAAATGACTGCCCAGAGACTCAACCCGTTGCTTAAGATAGCCAATGTTACTTTTTAATTTAGCTTCATCGATGAGCAAATAAGGTGTATCCGGATGTGTGATCCAGTCAGGAGCGGATTTCATAATTGTTGTCCTGCATTTGTGATGATTAAAACTGCCAAAAGCCGTAAAGCAAGCCAGGAATAACGCTTAAAATCATGTAAACAGCGTAACGATAGTGCAATTTAATGCCGGCGACAGAGGCGAACATAACGCCTTTAAGCAGGGTATTGCTGGCACAGGCTAAGATAATTCCCATAGCGGCGACCTGACCGGAGAGTTCGCCCTGAGCCGAGCGTGACAGCGACAGGGTAATGGCATCAACATCCATCAGGCCGGATACTATAGCAAGGCTGTATATTCCAGCATCACCAAACCATTTTTTCATTGCCTCCGCCAGTAGCAGAATAACCGCTAACAAAATACCAAACTGAATGGCAGTGGTCAGTTGCAGTGGGTTACTGATGGTTATCTCTCCGGCCTTCGATGGTGGTTTACGTTTATTTTGTCTGTACATGAGTGCTATGACCGTTAATAACCCGGCGAACATGAGAAGAATAGGCGGCCACAATAGCGTTAGAAGCTCACGGTTAACAACAAAGACCTCAATAAGAACACGCGGGAACATAATGCTACACGCGAGCAGCATGCCACTAGCGTAAATGACACTGTGAGAATTCTTTTTCGCAAAACGAGCCATCGTTAAGGTCACTGCGGTGGATGATGCGAAGCCCCCGGCAATGGCGGTAATTAAGGTGCCGCGCTTCTCTCCCAGCAACTGAGTAAACAGGTAGCCAATAAAAGACAGACCCGAAATTAATACCACCATCCACCACAGCCAGTAGGGGTTTAGTGCCTGCCAGGGGCCGTAACCTTCATCTGGCAGCAAAGGCAGAACAACCACAGATATCAGCAGTAAAGTGATGCCAGAGTAAAAGGCTTTAGGTGAAATGCGTTTAAGCAATTTGTGCAGACTCTTTTTATGGCCGAGAAGAGCAACCACTACAGCACCGCAACTGAGTGCAGGTAAAGGGTCGCCGGAGGCTGCCCAAATTGCCAGTGCAAAAGTCAGCAGCATTGAGAATTCGGTGGTAATACCCGCGTCATCGGAGAGCTTGCTATGACTGATATAAGACGATGCAATGAGTATGGCAACAACAAAGAACCCGGTAACGATAAGCCACACGCCCCATTGTTGAGCTAAAATCGCAAAAACGCCGCCACTGAGTCCTATTAAACTGAAGGTTCTTACGCCGGCAACTCGCGTGCCGTCATCACTGTCCCTGCCGCTCCAGCCGCGTTCAATGCCTATCATCAGGCCCAATGCCAGAGCTGCCAGTAAGGATAACGCTAGTTCCATTTGGTAATGCATTGTGAAGCGTCCTTATTAATTGCACTGACTTTATAATGACTTTAATTGACCTTCAGTGCGTCTAGCAAGTTTTTACGCCAGAGAGACTCTTTGAACTGACTGCGAAAGAAGTTGAAATGGCCAATACCTTTACTCTCGGTCATTTCCGGGGTCAGGTCTTTCAACACCTTGTCTGCGTTAGGGTAATGCGCTAGCAGGTTTTCAATATTGGAGCGTTGCAACAACTCGTCATCAGCAATATGAAAGGCGCTGATAGGGGCTGAAAATGCTTTATAGCGTTTCTTTTGTTCCGTGCTGATATTGTCAAACAAGTAGTCTTTAC
>NZ_DFTS01000028.1:17910-25242 GCF_002383015.1 Idiomarina sp. UBA4206 | reverse complement strand
CCCAGCGACTCCATTGCTTCATGGCTGCTGCAGGCATGTCACCGACCATATTCAGGCGCTTCCCCGGAAAATAGCCGGCAATGGGAGTGCTAATAGGAGCTGCAAAATACCATAACAACCAGGATGTCCAGCGGACCTGTTTGCTGGCTTTCAGCCAATAGCCGGTACCGCTGGCTATGGTTACCATCTTATCTATCTTATTGGCGTTATGTGCCATGGCAACAATTTGCCCACCCAGGCTGTGAGCCAGCCAGATTAGGGGGGCGCCCTTCTGACAGGACTGCGCATAGTCAAGTACCGAGGTGATATCGAGCTCAGCCCAGTCAATAATATCGGATTTTATTTGCTTAAGTGGTTTATCAACCGACTGGCCAATACCGTAGTAGTCAAAAGTAATGACCCGGTAGCCCTGTTCGCTTAACCAGCGGGCTATAGGCTGATAAAAGCGCTGTTTCACACCTAGGGCGGCGGCTATAACAATTGTAGCCTTAACGGTCGACTCAGGTTCAAAACGTACACAATGCAGGTAGCGGTTATTGGCGGTGAGCTCAACGCTTTTCATAGTCACTGATTAATTCGGTTAGTTGGGTAAAACGGCGTTGAATGGCTTCACCGTCGCTTTTTTATAAACACCGGCTTGCCAGTAGGGGTCGTCGTTAGCCCACTGTTCCGCTTCTTCCTGAGAGTCAAATTCAGCGATGACCACTGAGCCGGTAAAACCGAGTACACCCGGGTCAAGCTCTGCGATAGCCGGGCAGGGACCGGCGACCAGTAAGCGACCGTCGTTCTGTAAGGCTTTTAAGCGCTCAAGGTGAGCTGGGCGTGCCTGCTTGCGACCTTCCAGTGAGTTTTCATGGTCTTCTGCGAAAATAACAAACCACATTAGTTTGTGTTCTCCTCATCAATGGCGTGGTGGTACATGTAAAACCCGGTGCCAATTGTGAATATGAGTGAAATACCCAAAATGCCGAATACTTTAAAATTAACCCAGGCTTCCTGACTCCAATACTCCGCAATGTAGAGGTTCACGGCTGCCAATGCCACGCAAAAGATGATCCATGCGTAGGTCAGCCTCAGCCAGGCAATGTCAGGCAGTTTGATATCTTTACCCATCATAGCCTGAATCGGGCTGCGTTTTTTCCAAACTAAGCCGCCCAAAAGTAGAAATGCAATAGCGAGATACACAACAGAGACTTTCATTTTGATGAACCAGTCGTCACGCAATAACAGCGTTACTGCACCGAATAGCATAACAACGACTAATATCACCCAGTGGCGTGTTGTCAGTGGTTGCTTCAGCAGCTTAAGGCCCAATAACTGAACCACTGTCCCTGCCATTAGTACGCCGGTAGCGACGTAAATATCGGCCATTTTGTAAAACACAAAAAAAGCGATTATGGGTAAATACTCTAACAACAGGGCCATTAACTACTCCGGTGGCAACTTTATGACAATTGGGTTGCGGCCTTCATGCCTTTTACAAAAGCTCTAAGGTCCGCTGTTTGCTGCGCGTTATTGTCGAGGTTTTTCTCAATAAGCGCAACCACAGCTGAGCCACTAATTGCACCGTCGGCACCTGCCGCAAGCGCCTGTTGTACATGCTCAGGCCGGGATATGCCAAACCCAAGCAAAGTCGGCGGCGCACCGGCTTCTTTCAGTTTATTAATCAGCTCAGATGCCGGAGCCTGCATTTGCGTGTCGGCTCCGGTAACCCCTGAGCGGCTCAGCAGATAGACATAACCTGAGCATTGTTCAGCAATAGTGACTAACAGTGCATCACTGGCATCCGGTGGCGCAATAAACACAGCGTCTATACCAATCTCTTTTGCAATGTCGGCAAAACGTTTGGCTTCCTTGGTCGGAACATCGGCAATAAGTACTGAATCGACGCCAACATCTTTCATTTGCTGATAAAACTCACGAACACCTTTGGCGTAGATTAAGTTGGCGTAAACCAATAACCCAATGGGTATTTGTGGCGAATAGTCGCGAACCTCTCTTAAAATCCGCAAAATATCATTAAAGGTTGTGCCCGCGTCTAAGGCTCGTAGGTTTGCCCGTTGAATCATGGGGCCGTCAGCTACAGGGTCCGAAAATGGGAGCCCAAGTTCCAGCGCATCGGCGCCGCCATCGATAAGTGCTTTGATAACTTCGACACTTTGCCCCGGAGTCGGGTCTCCTATGGTGACAAATGGCACAAAAGCGCCCTGATTATCATCTTTTAATTGTGCGAAACACGTTTCATAACGGCTCATTGTTGTTCCTCCGTAGCGCTAACTCCAGCATTCTCCTGAGCGCTGAATATACGACGTACGTGATCGATGTCTTTGTCGCCGCGTCCCGACAGGTTAATCAATAAAATTTCAGGTGCATCTGGTTCGGCTGCGCGTTTCAATGCATAAGCTAAAGCATGGGCTGATTCCAGCGCCGGAATAATACCCTCATGACGCGACAGCAACTTAAAGGCTTCCAGTGCTTCCTCATCGGTAACCGATTCATAGCGTGCACGACCAATGGCTTTTAGATGCGCATGCTGAGGACCTACGCCAGGGTAGTCGAGGCCCGCTGATACGGAATAGGACTCTTCGATTTGTCCTTCCGGGTTTTGCATTAAAAATGACAGACAACCGTGCAAAATACCGGGCTTTCCTGCAGTGAGTGTGGCCCCGTGATGCTTGGTTTCCACACCTTTACCGGCAGGTTCAACACCAACCAGCTCCACGTCTTCTTCGTCGATGAAGTCGGCGAACATGCCAATGGCGTTTGAGCCACCACCGACACAGGCAATAACTTCATCGGGTAAACGACCGGCCTGCTCTTTAATTTGGGCCTTAGCCTCCTCACCAATCATGCGGTGGAATTCGCGCACTATGGTCGGGAAGGGGTGTGCCCCGGCGGCAGTTCCTAATAAGTAATGAGTATCCGGGTAGCTGGAAGTCCAGTCGCGCAGCGCTTCGTTGACCGCGTCTTTTAAAGTACCGCTGCCGGTATCGACGGGCACAACCTTTGCGCCCATTAATTCCATACGAAAGACATTGGGTTGTTGGCGTTCAACGTCTTTCTTACCCATATAAATAATGCACTCTAAGTCCAGCAGGGCACAGGCAAGGGCTGTCGCGGTTCCGTGTTGCCCTGCGCCGGTTTCGGCAATAATACGGGTTTTGCCCATGCGTTTAGCCAGCAATGCTTGCCCCAGTACCTGGTTGGTTTTATGGGCGCCGCCATGAAGTAAGTCTTCACGCTTAAGGTAAATTTTCGTTTTATTCGGGCTGTGCAGCGGCAGGTTACGGCACAAGCTGAGCGGCGTTGGCCTACCTAGGTAATTTTTCAACAATCCGCGAAACTCAGCTTGAAAATCTTCATCTTGTTGCGCTTCGATAAAGGCCTTTTCCAACTGCTCTAATGCCGGTAATAAGATTTCAGGAACGAACTGGCCGCCGAAATCGCCAAAGTAAGCGGGTAATGACTGACTCATACAGCCTCCTGTTGGGTATGCTTGTCTGATATTTTTGACGAAAATCGACCGTAGTGGCGAATTTTCGTGAATGTTTGAGCTATTTTACTGCTATTTTTAACGCCGGGCTTCCACTCTGCTTGAGAGTTAATGTCGACTCCGGCAAAGCCTAGTTCAATTGCACTGGTAATACTGTCGGGGCCAATGCCTCCTGCCAGCAGGCAGCGCAGACGCTCTTCAGTGCTCAATGGCGCCAAAAATTCCCAGTTAAAGGCCTTGCCGCTGCCGCCACCGCGGTTATCCAGAACAAAGGCATCAACCGGCAGGTCCGGCAATTGTGCCGGGCTTTCAATCGCTAAAGCTTTCCATATTTTTACGGCTTCCAGACCGGCTTGGCGTAATTGCTGACGCAATTGAACAACATAGTCGATATCTTCATGACCATGCAGTTGAATAGCGGAAAGACCGACTTTTCCGGCCGTTTCGATAAGGCTATCTAATGGCTGATCAGCAAAAACACCGACGTACTCAAGGCCAGTGGCTTCTGCTGTTATTTCTTTTGCCTGATGCTGGGTAACGCAGCGGGGAGAGTGCTCAACAAATATCAGTCCACCATATGCGGCGCCTTGTGAGCGGGCGTTTATAGCGTCTTCTGCGCGGGTCAGGCCGCAGACTTTGTTTTGCCCGAAAAGCAGTTTTCGACAGGCTAAATCAACGTCTGGCTGAGCGCTCAATGCGCTGCCAATAAGGAAACCGTTAACAAAGGGAGCTACCCGGCGAATGTCCGCGTGTTCGGAAAATCCCGACTCAGCAATGAGTAAGGCATTCTCCGGTGCCAGCGGAGCTAACTGTGCGCTGCGGTTCGGCTCAATGCTTAAGTCCGTTAAGTCGCGGTGGTTAATACCAATAATGTTCGCGCCCAGGTTTGCGGCACGTTTCATTTCGTTTTCGTTAGCGACTTCGGTGAGCACGTCCATCGCGAGCGATTCGGCGATATCACGCAGGATGGTATACTGCGCATCATCGAGTACAGACAGCATAAGCAAAATAGCGTCTGCGCCAAAGTAACGAGCTCGGTAAACCTGCTCTTCATCAATAAAGAAGTCTTTGCATAAAACCGGCTGAGTCACTTGTTGGCGCACGGCGGTCAGGTAGTCCAGCCGGCCCTGAAAAAACTCAGGTTCGGTTAGTACGGAAATGGCTGCGGCATAAGGCTGGTAACTTTTTGCCAACTGTGGTGCGTCAAAGTCAGCACGAATAAGACCTTTTGATGGTGACGCTTTTTTACACTCCAGAATGAAACCTGCCTGCTCACCACTTAAGGCTTCATATAAGCTACGGTCACTGGGGCTGAGCTGAGACTTTATTTCACTCAGGGGCATAAGGTCAGCCTGAGCTTTATTTTGCTCAACTTTGCGATCGACAATGGTTTTCAGCACATTCTTTTTTAAGCTGATGCTGTCAGACATGATAAGTCTCCTGGGCGTCTTGTACGCGGCGTAAATGCAACAGAGCCTGGCCGGTATCTAAATGCTCCAGTGTTGCTGCAGTTGCGGCTTTCATATCGCTGTATTGTCCACTTAAATAAAGCAAAGCTGCAACGTTCATAGCAACTGAGTGGCGCTGAGCGGGGCTGCCGCCTCCGGCAAGAATGTCTTCCAGAATACGGGCATTGAAGTCAGCATCGCCGCCTTTTAACTCGTCAAGCGGGGCGCTGGGAACACCAAAGTCGTCAGGAGTAACCCGGTACTCATTCAGCTCGCCGTCACGCAGTTCAATGACTTGAGTCGGGCCGTGCAGAGCCAGTTCATCCAGTCCACTTCCATGTACGACCATAGCACGCTTAACCCCCAGTCGCTGTAGGGTTTCAGCCATGGGTCTTACCCATTCCTCACTATAAACGCCGAGCAGTTGAGCATCGGGTCGGGCAGGGTTAACTAAAGGACCAATCAGGTTGAATAAGGTGCGTGTTTTCAGTGTTTGTCTTACCGGCATAGCGTGTTTAATGCCCGGGTGATAATGCGGAGCAAATAAAAAGCAAAAGCCGTTATCGGCCAACTGGGCAGAGGCATCCGAAGGATCCAGATTAACGCGAAGTTTAAGTGCTTCGAGTACATCGGCTGAGCCTGAACGTGAAGACACACTTCGGTTACCATGTTTGGCCACAGCCAGACCCATACTGGCGGCAACCAGAGCAGCCGTGGTGGAGATATTGATGGTGTTGCTGCCATCGCCGCCGGTACCGCAGCTGTCAATGACTGTGGTATCGGGACGGACAAAAGGCTTTGCGGCCGATAAAATCGCTTCGGCGGCACCGGCTAACTCGGCTGGGGTTTCGCCCCGCATTTTCATGGCAATGAGCGCCGCGGTCACCTGAATGTCGTTGAGCTCGCCTTTAATTAAGCGTTGGAAAAACTCACGGGTTTGATCTTGCGTCAGAGCCTCACCAGACATCAGAGTTTGTAGGGCTTTCATGGCTTTGCTCCTGTTAATAAATACTGAATGCTGTTACTAAGTAATTGTTTTCCCTTTGGCGTTAAAAGCGACTCCGGGTGAAACTGAAAGCCAATGGCATGACTAACGGTTCCTGCTTCATTAAAAAACTCGGCAGCCATGGGGATACTGCCATCGGGGCCATCTAAACTGGCGATTACCTTTGTTGCTTCCGGAAGGTCGTAACCACTTAATGAGTGGTAACGCGCTACAACGCACTGGTTGTTATCCGTTGCGGCGGTAAATACGGGATGCTTCACAGTATCGACCTTAGCGGTTTTGCCATGGACAATCTCACCGCAGTTATCAACTCGTCCGCCTGCGTGCTCAATTAACGCCTGAAAGCCCAGACAAATACCCAGCATGGGTATGCGGCCGCTGCAGTATCGGATCACTTCCATCAGGTTTCCGGCATTTGATGGGTGCCCGGGCCCCGGTGACAAGCATACCAGTTGAGGGCCACTGTAATTTTCCAGCTGTTCAATCACATCGGTTGCTGCCAGTTGGTTACGATAAACGACCAGCGGAAAACCTAACTGGCGCAACTCATCCACCAGGTTGTACGAGAACGAGTCGACGTTATCTATCAGTACGATACGAGCTGACTGAGTCATTATAGCGTCTCCTGTTCAGGTAAAGTGTGGGCCTGCTGAATTGCCAGGATAACGGCCTTAGCTTTATTCTCTGTTTCGGCGACTTCGCTGGCCGGATCTGAGTCATGCACTACACCAGCACCGGCCTGCACTATGGCTTCGTCGTTCTTAACAAACGCGGAGCGAATAACAATACAGGTATCCATGTCGCCATTACCGGCCAGATACCCAACAGCGCCGCCGTAGCTGCCGCGACGTTGTTGTTCGACCTGACGAATAAGAGTCGCGGCGCTAACTTTTGGAGCTCCCACTAAAGTGCCCATATTCATGCAGGCGCGGTAAGCGTGAAGAGCATCGCAGTCGTTCCTCAGTTTTGCCACCACGCGTGAAACCAGGTGCATGACATGCGAATAACGGTCAACCTGAAGCAGGTCGGCAACGTAACGAGTGCCGGTTTCGCTAATACGGGCTAAATCGTTACGGGCTAAATCAACCAGCATTAAATGTTCTGCGAGTTCTTTTTGGTCAAGTCGCAGTTCCAGTTCCATGCGGCTGTCTAAGTCCGGGTTAATACTGCCGTCGGCATTTTTACCGCGTGGACGGGTACCGGCAATAGGATAAAGCTCTACCTTATTGGTGTCCTGCTGATATTTCAGTGCGGACTCAGGTGAGGCTCCAAACAGGCAAAAATCCGGATGACTCATAAAAAACATATAGGGTGAGGGGTTATTCTTCTTCAACTGCTGGTAAGCGGCTAACGGATCAGGGCAGGGCATTTTAAAACGCCGGGAC
>NZ_DFTS01000028.1:16257-17821 GCF_002383015.1 Idiomarina sp. UBA4206 | reverse complement strand
CCGCCACAATGTTTTCTTTTAGCCGGGTAACAATGCCTGCAAATTCTTCTGCTGAGGGTGTGGCTGTTACTTTTACATCAATCGGCTGAGGTTGAGGTTCTATTACCGGCAGCTGACAGCGCGCTGCCAGTTCTCCTATACGCTGACTCATAGCCTGATAACGCTGATCGTGACCGTCACCGCTGAAAACACTGCCAAGAAGCTCAGTGGTTTTCTGTTGATGATTAATAATCAGCAAGGTTTCTGCCAGGTAAAAGACATAGTCAGGGCAGTTGTTTTCGCCTTCTTCAACTTCGGGCAGCCGCTCGTAGCTGGCAACAAAGTCATAGGCGAAAGCGCCGCCGAGAAAGACAGAAAACGGGTGCTGTTTTGCTGTGTCGTTTGCTTTATTGAGGTTTTGCTGGAGTAGTCGCAGCGGCTCCATGTTACTGATTTGACGTAAGCGGGAGTCTTCATCCAGTGGCATAGTTGCAGCACTGAAGGTTAATGTCAGTTGGTCTGGTGCTTTTTCAATCGTCGCACTATCTTTAAGCTGTTCTTCAATCCAGCTGAGCAAGGCAGAGCCGTTATCAGTCAGGGCATCAATAGTGACCTGTTGATTGTTACAGGTAATTCGTAACGCTGCATCAATCAGCAGCAAGCTCTTTACCTGCTGCTTGGTGCCGATATCAGCTGAGTCCAGCAGTAAATGCTCACCTTGTGTGCTGCAAGTATTCTGAAATACTTGTAGTGGCTCCGCCTGATAAGGCAGTGACACTCTCAGTGTCTCTAAATTGCCGTCTTGTTCAGTTGTCAGGTTTTTCACCTCAGACCTCGTTTTCTCTTGTTGATTTTTAAACCTGCTCCAGTGAAACGGCAATAAAAAACCCGCTCAAAGGAGCGGGTTTCTCAAAGTGAAGCTATTTACGTTACACGCACAACTACACCACCCGCTCGTTCGGGAAGTGCCACCACCAATGTTGGGTTGTTGTACGTAAAAACATAAGTTGTATAGCTCTCTTAATTCGTTTTAATGCTGACAAACTAACGCTTGAGCGAAAGTCTGTCAACAGTTGTTTTCTTTCTGCTTTTATTCTTCTCTATTGATATTCTGCTGGTTTGCCTTTTGAATCAGACTTACGAATAAACTCACGCAAGTCGTCATTGGCTTTCTCTAAGTCGGCACGGCGCAGGTACATCATGTGGCCACTGCGGTAGCCTTTAAAGTCGATACGGTCGCTCATTTGCGTGCTTGGATCTAAGTGCCACATGTTGTACTTGGCATCGAAGTAGTTAGTAGCGCCGTCAAAATAACCTGACTGAATTAACACATTCAGGTAAGGGTTTTGCGCCATGGCCTGACGTAATTGCTTACCGGTGTTGTTGTTCGAGCGATCCCACGGATGAACCGGGCCGAACATGTTGTATTTAATGTCGGTTACAAAATTTAACTCTTCACGCAGGTAGTAGTTAATGGCTGGCGTGAACGAATGTAACCATGACGTCAGTTCTGCGTTATAGTCAGGACGGTCGCCCGAGCGTTTTTCATCCAGGCCTAAATAGCGTGAGTCAAGGCGGCCAATAG
>NZ_DFTS01000028.1:12951-16050 GCF_002383015.1 Idiomarina sp. UBA4206 | reverse complement strand
ATAGCATGGCGCCTTTCGCCAGTGCCGGTAAGTACTGGTCCAGCGTGAATTGTTCAACTTCTGGTAGTAACTCGTCCAGATCTTTGCTCTGTAGTGCGTCTGGCAGTGCATCGTGATACCAGGCGGCTGCAGCAAAATAAGGCAGCTGGTTAGCTTGTTTTACCGGGCCATCGCGGTCAATACCAATATCAGTTGGTGACACTAAAATAACGCCGTTTAGGTACATCCACTGGCTGTTTTGCAGCTCCAGTGCAAGACCCGATACACGTGTTGTGCCATAGCTTTCGCCAATTAAGTACTTAGGTGACTGCCAGCGGTTCATGCGCGAAGTAAAGGTGTTCATCCACTCGGCAAGATATTTAACGTCGGCATTAACACCGAAGAACATGTCTTTTTGCTTTTCGCGCGACGGCATTTCGCCATCTTCATTTGGCAACACGCGTGAGTAGCCGGTATTGACTGGGTTAATAAAAACAATGTCAGCGACATCAAGAATGGAGTGCGGGTTGTCCTGCACGCCATAAGGCTGAACCGGATAGCCTTCGTCACTCAGGTTTAAAACCTTTGGGCCTGTGTAGGCAATGTGCATCCAAACCGATGCTGAACCAGGGCCGCCGTTAAAGGAGTAAACAACAGGGCGAGACTCACGGTTATCAACGTCCTGACGTTCATAATAGGTGTAGAATAACGATGCGGTTGGGTTACCTTCGTCGTCCCATACCGGTTGAGTGCCGGCTGTGGCTGTGTAGTCCACAGTTTCGCCATTAATTTCTACGCTGTGTTCGGTAACCACTTCGGTGTCTACCGGCAACATGCGTTTATGATTCGTTGAGCTTTCTTCGGCAACAACAGGTGCTGATACTACCGAGCAACCCATCAGTGACAAAGAGGCAATTAAAGCAAGGCTCTTTCGCATGAGATTGTTCTCCGTTTTTATAATGTTGTCTCAGATTAACAAATAATTACTTTAAAGAGTCAAAGGTTATGCGATTATTGGGTTTATTCCTGCGACTGGATCCTAATTGAATGAGGTCACCGATGAAAATTACACATTTAACACAGGCTTTTTGCTGGCTTTTGCTTCCGGTTATCAGCTTGTCAGCTAATGCCCAAAACCTGTCTGATGCAATGAAAGACGGTTTACAGACAATGGCGTCGGAGCAGTTAAATGCCGATCTCGAAGTGGAGGAGCTTGAGGTTAACTCACTAACTGATGGCTTGACGGCAAATAACGTTCGCTTTGCAACTCGTGTGGATGCCTTGTCGGAGCCTGAGAATCAATTGTTGTTAGCCAGGCAGTTGGTGTTAACTGGTGACTGGCAGGCGCTTGGCAGCAGTCGTGTTGATATTTCAAAAGTATCCATGTCCGGTGCTCAACTGACCGTGGCATATTACGGCACCGGGCGCTCGAATTTGCATGAGTTTTTAAAGCAGATGAACTCAGTGAAAGTGCAGAAAGTGAGTTCGGTACCGTTAAACTGGCGAGTTGATGAGTGGCTGATGGAAGACGTCACTATTAACTTGTTTGACAAAGGTGAACCCATTTTAAGCGTACATGTAAGAGAGCTTGAGCTGACTGATCTGCAGTCAATGCAAAGTGCTGACGCACAGGTGAAAGAATTGCTCTGGCCCATTCTAGAGCAGGTAGCTGAGCAAGTTCGTGATGGTAACCCCAATTTACAGGTAGATAGCATGGCGCTTTCCCGCTTCTTGCTGCGTGAAGCTATGGCGTTCTGAGCTTGAGTTAAACGGGTTTAAGCAGTACAGTTAGGAAAAGTTAAACACCCGTTTAAAATAAGAGGTTGGCGTGGCAAATTCATACCCAAATTTACTAAAACCCCTGGATCTTGGCTTCACAACGTTAAAGAACCGAGTCTTGATGGGGTCAATGCATACTGGCCTGGAAGAAGAAAAAAATGGCTTTAGTAAATTAGCCAGCTTTTATGAAGAGCGGGCAAAAGGTGGCGTAGGTCTTATTGTTACCGGCGGCATCAGCCCAAACTTTCGAGGACGCTTAGCGCCGTTTGGCAGTGAAATGTCAAAGCCCTGGCATGTCGGTAAGCATCGTCAGGTGACCGATGCCGTTCACAAGTATGGCAGCAAAATCTGTCTGCAACTTCTGCACGCCGGTCGTTACAGCTATCATCCGTTTTCCTTAGCGCCCAGCGCGATAAAAGCGCCGATAAACCCATTCAAGCCAAAAGCCATGTCGGAGCGCCAGATTAAAAACACCATCAAGCATTATGCCCGCGGCGCAAAGCTGGCGCAGAAGGCTGGCTACGATGGTGTAGAAATCATGGGCTCGGAAGGTTACTTGATTAACCAGTTTTTGTGTCCAAGAACGAATAAGCGCGATGATAACTGGGGCGGCAGCTTCGAAAACCGTATGCGGTTTCCACTGGAAATTGTCAAAGCCGTTCGGGCCGCGGTGGGTGAAAAGTCGATTATTATTTTCCGTTTGTCGATGCTGGATTTGGTGGAAGATGGACATCAGCTGGACGAAGTGCTGCAGCTGGGTAAGCTACTGGAGCAGGCGGGTGTTACCATTATTAATACCGGTATTGGCTGGCACGAAGCCCGTGTACCGACCATTGTCACTTCGGTACCGCGCGGTGCCTTTAGCTGGATAACCGAGCGCGTACGCAGAGAATTATCGGTGCCTGTGGTTGCCGTTAACCGTATTAATACGCCGGAAATTGCCGAGCATATTTTAGAAAGTAATCAGGCTGACATGGTCTCCATGGCGCGACCATTACTGGCTGACCCGGAGTTTGTGAAAAAGGCGGAACAAGGTCAGTCTGAACGCATTAATACCTGTATTGCCTGTAANNAGGCGTGTCTGGACCATGTGTTTGAGAATAAACGGGCGTCCTGTTTAGTTAACCCGCAGGCGTGTTTTGAGCAGGAACTGGTCATGAAACCGGCTGAGCAGAAAAAGCGCATTGCGGTGATTGGGTCCGGCCCGGCAGGGCTTGCCTTTGCCTGTCACGCAGCAGAGCGTGGTCACCAGGTCGATTTATACGACAAGTCCGATGAAATTGGTGGTCAGTTTAACTACGCTAAGCAGATTCCGGGTAAAGAAGAGTTTTATGAAACCCT
>NZ_DFTS01000028.1:8485-12775 GCF_002383015.1 Idiomarina sp. UBA4206 | reverse complement strand
AAAGAAGAGTTTTATGAAACCCTGCGCTACTTTAAGTACCGCATTGAAGACACTGGGGTTAATTTGAAGCTTGGAAAAGAGCAAACTTGCGAAGGGCTGTTGGCAGAAAAATACGATGATGTGGTTCTGGCAACTGGCGTCAGCCCACGGCAGGTCGATATTCCGGGTATCGATTTACCGCATGTTCTGGGCTACTTAGATGTTTTACGTGACCACAAAGCTGTGGGTAAAAAAGTGGCTGTGATTGGTGCCGGTGGTATTGGTTTTGATGTTTCTGAATACCTGACCACCGAAAAGTCACTGACACTGGATGAATCTGAGTGGTCAGAGCGTTGGGGTATTGATAAAAGCTACAGTGACCGCGGCGGCCTAAAACCTCAGCAGCCAGAGCAGAGCCCGCGTCAGGTTTGGTTGCTTCAGCGTAAAGAGAGTAAAGTTGGTAAGGGGTTAGGCAAAACCTCTGGCTGGGTTCATCGTAACGAGTTAAAAAGTAAGTCTGTGAATATGTGGAATGGGGTGACTTATCACCGCATTGTGCCAGAAGGTATAGAAATAGAGCGTGAAGGTGAAAAACAATTGCTGGAAGTTGATAATGTGATTATTTGTGCGGGGCAGGTACCGCAACGGTCATTACACGACGCGTTGCAGTCTGCTGGTCAGACTGTGCACCTAATTGGTGGTGCCGACGTTGCTGCCGAGCTTGATGCTAAACGCGCGATTCGTCAGGGTACAGAACTGGCGGCGGAGATTTAATGCCAGTTTATGATTTACATTGTCACAGTACGCACTCGGATGGTTCATTGTCGGTCTCTGAGCTTTTGCACCGGGCTTGTGAGCAGGAAGTGGATGTACTGGCAATTACCGATCATGACTGTGTTGACGGCCTGCCCGAAGCGAACAGTCTGATTGCTCAGGAAAGCCTGCCGATTAAATTGATTAACGGTGTTGAAATCAGCTGTCGCTGGCACAGTTTTGAGATCCATATCGTCGGTCTCAATATCGATCCTGAAGAGGGACAGTTAAAGGCATTGTTAAACGAACAGCAGCAACGTCGTTATGATCGCTTTGATGCCATGCTTGAGAAGTTATACCAACGTGGCGTTAGTTTATCTGCAGAGGACTGTCAGGCGGATGGTATGCCAACACGCAAGCACATCGCCGATGCCATGGTACGCAAGGGAACTGTCAGTAAACCACAGCAGGCTTTTGACCGCTATATTGGTAAAGGCAGTAGTGCTTATGTAAAACCCGAATGGTGCAATATTCCTGAAGCAATAGATGCTATTCATAGCGCCGGAGGCAAGGCAGTGCTGGCGCATCCGCATGGCTATAAGATGTCAAACAAATGGCTGCGAAAACTTTTGGTAGAAGGGAAAGAGTGGGGGCTTGATGCCATGGAAGTCAGTTTGTGTCAGCAGTCTCCAGGTCATCGTGACGCTTTGGCAAAAATGAGCCGGGAATACGGGCTGTTAGCCTCTCAGGGTTCCGACTTTCACTATCCGGGAAATTGGCGCGAACTGGGCAAAAATCTTTGTCTGCCGGCGGACTGTGTGCCAATATGGGAGCATTGGTCACAGTAGAAGGATTGAGGGGAGATTATGAGTCAATTTTTTGAAATTCATCCGGAAAATCCTCAAGCACGTTTAATTCAGCAATCGGTTCAGATTATTCGTAAAAGTGGTGTGGTGGTTTATCCTACAGACTCGGGTTATGCCATTGGTTGTCAAATTGGTGATAAAGCAGCGGCAGACCGTATTTGTCAGATTCGAGAAATAGACAAAGAGCACAATTTTACCTTAATGTGCCGTGACTTATCTGAGCTTGCGACTTATGCCAGAGTTGATAACGATGCTTTCCGTCTACTGAAGAATAACACCCCGGGGCCTTACACTTTTATTCTGAAAGGTACTAAAGAAGTTCCCAAGCGACTTTTGAATCCCAAACGTAAAACTATCGGCATACGGGTTCCGACCAACCGTATAGCAATGGCCTTGCTGGAAGAGTTGAACGAGCCGTTAATGTCGACCAGCTTGATCCTTGGTGAAGGAATGCTGGCTGAATCCGACCCGGAAGAGATTCGGGATAAGCTGGAAAAATTAGTGGATTTAATTATTGACGGCGGTCATAAAGGTGAAGAACCAACCACGGTTGTGGATTTGTCTGAAGGCGCGCCGACCATTCGCCGTGAAGGCTCCGGAGACACAGAACCTTTTGACTTTTAATAACTTGCTAGGCATTTGGGTTAATTATGGCTGAACAGCAGTCACTGCCTTTAGGTTTTGTCCGCGGCGAACCGGTTATAGAAAAACCAGAAGACCTCTATATACCACCGGATGCGCTGGAAGTTATTCTGGATACTTTCAGTGGTCCGATGGACTTGCTGTTGTACTTAATCCGTAAACAAAAGCTCGATATTGTTGATATGCCTATTTTGGCCATTACCCGACAGTACGTTGAGTATGTGGATATGATGCAAGAGCTTAAGCTGGAGCTGGCCGCTGATTATTTGGTGATGGCCGCCATACTGGCGGAAATTAAAAGTCGACTGCTATTACCGAAGCCGCCTCAGGAAGAGGATGAAGAAGAAGATCCAAGAGCCGAATTAATCAGGCGCTTGCAGGAGTATGAAGCCATACGTCAGGGTGCAGAGTATATTGACCAGCAACCTCAAGTAGGGCGGGACATATTGCTGAGTGAGGTTAATACCAATGCGCGTGAGTGGGTAACATCAACACCTCCGGAAGTTACTTTAGAGGATTTGACGCTTGCCTTTAGTCGGGTATTGCAGCAGGTTGAGCTAAAAGCACACCATCAGATAAAACGGGAACAGCTATCCACACGGGCAAGAATGAGCCAGGTACTGGAACTATTAAGCAATAAAAAATATGTTTCTTTTAGTCAGCTGTTCACCCGCAAAGAGGGGCGCGCTGGGGCTGTGGTTAGTTTTTTAGCAATTTTAGAACTTGTGAAAGAATCAATGGTAGAATTGTCACAAGTAGAGCCTATGAGTGATATTCGCCTGAGTTTGAGACAGCACAGCCAAGATGAATCCGTTACAGCTTAAACAACTTATCGAAGCGGCCTTATTTGCACACCCTCAGCCTTTATCGGCTGAGCAACTGCATCAGCTTTTGCTGAATGAAGGGGAAGCGTCACTTACGGCAATAAAGCAACAGCTTCAAGAACTGCAATCGGATTACCGGGAGCGGGGTATTGAATTAGTAAAAGTGGCTTCTGGTTACCGCTTCCAAACACGAGCTGAGCTTGGGCAGCGGCTAGCGGGGTTGTGGCAGGAAAAGCCACCCAGATACTCAAATGCTTTATTGGAGACTTTGGCTTTAATTGTTTACAGGCAGCCAATAACCCGCGGTGAAATTGAACAGATACGTGGCGTAAGTGTCAGTAGCCACATAATGAAGACGTTGCAGGAAAGGGGATGGGTCAAAGTGGTCGGACACAAAGAAGTTCCGGGACGCCCTCAACTTTATGCCAGCACCAATGATTTTTTAGATGATTTTAATTTGAGTGACTTATCGGAACTACCCGATATCGATACACTCAGTGAAGATGATGAACGTACCGCTGAGACAGCGACTAACGAGAGAGATGATTCGTAATGACCGAGAAATTACAAAAGGTTTTAGCCCGATCTGGACATGGCTCACGCCGCGAAATTGAAGCTAAAATTTCCGCGGGCCGCATTCGTGTGAACGGTAAAGTGGCACAGTTAGGTGAGCGTATCGACGCAGACGCTAAGGTTCGCATTGATGGCCACGAAGTTCAGATTAAACCTGAAGAAGAGGTCATTTGCCGTGTTTTGATTTACCACAAGCCCGAAGGTGAGCTTTGTACGCGTAAAGACCCCGAAGGGCGGCCGACCGTTTATGACCGTTTACCACGAATGAGCGGCGCACGCTGGGTTGCTGTAGGGCGTCTGGATGTGAATACATCTGGTCTGTTGCTTTTCACCACTGACGGAGAGCTTGCTAATCGCCTGATGCACCCCAGCCAGCAGGTTGAGCGGGAGTATGCCGTACGTGTGTTTGGTGAAGTAGATGAGGCTATGATGCAACGCCTGAGAAAAGGTGTGCAACTGGAAGATGGGCCGGCACATTTTAATAGCATAAAGCCGGCAGGCGGTGACGGCATGAACCGTTGGTTTCATGTCACCTTAAGCGAAGGGCGTAATCGTGAAGTTCGCCGTTTGTGGGAGTCTCAGGAAGTACAGGTGAGCCGCCTTATCCGTGTTCGTTACGGTGATATTCCTCTGGAAGCCGGGTTGCCGCAAGG
>NZ_DFTS01000028.1:785-8380 GCF_002383015.1 Idiomarina sp. UBA4206 | reverse complement strand
AGGTGGCTGGGCGGAGATGAAGCTTGAGCAGGTTAATGCATTAAGGGCGCAAGTGAACTTACCCCCAGAGAAGCACTCATTTCTTGATCCTCGCAATGAAGAATCTAAACAGCGTCGTTTTGCGAAAATACGTAAAGCTACAGCCCGTCATCGGCAGGATAAAAAGCAGAGCAAACGACGGGGTAAATAAGTGGTTATCGGTGAAGGCTGGTTGCCAGATTTTGTGGCAAACCAGCGCTTGTTACTAGCATGGCCGTACCGGGGAGATGTCTGGCGTAGTCATGCAAAACCGGCGCAAAACGCCTTGCTCAGGTTATTGGATCAGTTACCGGCCTCGGCGCCAGTTTCGTTGGTAGTATCCTCTCAGGTTAAAGGTAACTTGCCTGACTCTCTGAAACGGATTCACCGTATTGAAGTTGATTATGACGATATCTGGTTACGGGATATTGCTCCGCTCTGGCTGAATAATGGAAAAGAGGTAAAAGCCTTATCCTTCAACTTTGATGGTTGGAGCGGTGTGCAACAAGCGATAACTGCGGACAGTCAGTTTGCTGAAAATTTATGCGGTTATTTCAATTTGTCGCACGACAAAGCACAACTGGTTGCAGAAGGTGGTGCTTTTACCCACAACGGGAAAGGTGACTGGATAGTTGGGTTAGCGTGCATAAAACGAAGAAACCCGGACCTGAGTCATAATGAATTAAAAGCGATACTCAGTAAGTTATTACCTGGCCAGCGTCTCTACTTTTTCAATAACTCTTTGTCGGCTGATGAAACCGGCGGCCACATTGACAATATGGCGATCTTTGTCGATTCTGACACCTTGTTATATGTGTTTACCGACGACGTAACACACCCGGACTATGAAGCCTGCCAGCAGTTGCAGAAGCTTGTCAGTCAATTACCAAAGTTTATTAACGCAATTCCACTTCCCTTGCCGCGGCCGCAGTCAGCAATGCCAGAAGAAAGACAGGATATAGAACTTAACGAACTGAGCTTAAAGCGAACCATTGATTTGCCTTTGCTTTGCAGCTACGTGAATGTGCTGCAGACCGATAAGCTGCTCGTGATTCCTGAATTTGGTTTAGAAACAGATGATGAGGCTTTTCAGCGAATTCAAAATGCTTTGCCTGAGAGGAAAGTGTTGTCGTTTAACGCCAGGGAATTTGTCCTTGGAGGTGGCGGTTTGCATTGTATAAGCCATAATCTGCCAGCTTGATTGAAGCTAACCGCTGGCTAGTCAGTAATAATCAAACGCTCGCGGCCTTTATCTTTAGCTTCAAACAAGACTTTGTCAGCGCGTTTATAGAGCGAGTCAAAGCTATCGTCCGGGTGGGCGTTAGTGAAGCCCATGCTAAAGGTCACGCGATAATCATTTGGTAAACCGTCAATGGGGCTTTTATTCAGTTCTTCAGTTATGCGCTCGAAAATGTTTTTCGCGTCTTCTTTACTGGCGTCGAAAAACACCATTAACCATTCTTCTCCGCCCAAACGGCCAAAACTGTCATGATTACGCAGACTTTGTTTAGCAACTGCAGCGAAACGTTTCAGTACATTGTCGCCGACATCGTGGCCGAACTGGTCGTTTATCGTTTTAAAATAGTCAAAATCTACAACGGCTAATGCCAATTGGCGCTGTTGCTCCTGAGCTTGCTCCAGCCCTTTTTTGCATATACGAACAATAGCTCGTCTATTGGGGGCATTCGTCAGATCATCTTTCAGAGCGAGTTCTGCGAAATTCTTACGAGCCTTCCATTGTTGGTATAAAAAGGCTGAAACGATAATGACAACCAGGAAACCGGAAATGATAATCCATATGAGGAGGTAATACGACGTTTGCTGCTCCTGGAGCTCCAGTTGCTGCAATTCGTTCTCTTTCTTTAACAATTCGTTAGTTGTTTCCTGTTCTTTAATTTCCAGGCGCACCATAATTTCCTGCACCTGTTTATCACGAGTTTGTTGCTGAACTTTCTGCATGAAGTTTACGGACATTTTATAATGCTTAAGAGCAGCTTCGTAGTTACCTATTCTCTGATAGTAGTCCGACCAATGTTCGTGCAGAGTTTGATGTAGCTCGTCATTTGTGAGTGTATTGATGATAGAAGTTGCAGCCTCTAACTGACTCAGAGCATTATCAAGTTTATCAGTGCCTAAATAGACCGACACCATACTTAATCGGCTTTGTGCTTCCATGGGGTGTGCGGCGGCAGACTTAAATTGGGGGAGTGCCTCATTAAGGCGTGTTAAAGCTTGCTGGTAATCTTTGTCTGCAATATCTATTGAAGCCATTTGAAACAGTGCGTATGCAACACCCAGATCATCATTAATTGCTTCGCTGATTTCTAAAGCGGCTTTAAAATGTTGCTCGGCTTGATTGTCGTTTCCTGCGGCCTGATAGGCCCGGGCAAGGTTATATTCCAATACCGAGACATCCCACTCACCAAGGTGCTCCCTGCTTATATCCAGAGCGTCCTGTATGTGTGCTAACGCGATGTCATTAGCCCCGACATCCATATAAATAGAGCCGATAAGGGCGTGGAATTCCATTTGCAGTCTGGGGCGCGCAGTGTAAGCGCTTCGGTTTAGCTGCTCCAAAATTTGAAGGGCACGGGCAATATCACCCGTGTTCTGCATGACTTGAGCGTGCAGAATCTCTGCTTCAATCTGCAAGTCTTTATTGCCGGAAGCTTTTGCGTACTCTATTGCGTAGACAATGCTTGTATTAGCCTGCCGAAGTTTCCCTCGCTGCAGGAAATACCAGGTTTGGTTCATTTTCAACAGCGTTTTTGCAATTTTTGACTCTGCCAACTCTGCAAAACGCAAGCCTTCCTGAATTGCACGTTGTGCTTCACTTTCTTTACCAGAATAACGGTAAGCCTCTGCTTGCAATGCGTAGGCCATAGCCAATTCTTCAAACTGACGCTGGTTATCGTACTGTTCTATGAGCTCCGAAGTCTTTTCTATCCATACATCGGGGTTACTGCTGGCTTCAACACGCTGCTGCTGCCACTCTTGAGCCATTACCATAGGAGCGGCTACCAGCAGAATGATGAATAAGATGTTACGGATTTTTTGGAACAAAATGACCCTGACTGTTAAAAAAGTGTTGAAGTATCAACTATATTACTCCGAGTGCAGCGCATAGCAATGATTTAATTGTCAGAGGCTGACTGACTTTGGGTTAAGAAAGTGACTTCAACACGTGCTTCAATGGTCTGCTGGCCCGGTAGCGATACTTTATCTGAGCGACTACTCATTTC
The DNA here is from genome assembly GCF_002383015.1 of Idiomarina sp. UBA4206. Taxonomy (NCBI): domain Bacteria; kingdom Pseudomonadati; phylum Pseudomonadota; class Gammaproteobacteria; order Alteromonadales; family Idiomarinaceae; genus Idiomarina; species Idiomarina sp. UBA4206. The sequence goes on along the minus strand of NZ_DFTS01000028.1, from coordinate 5,120 downwards.
GGCCATCTGCATAATGACCGGCCGTGACATTGATTGCTCAGCAATGCTTAATGTGCTTTTTAGTTCCAGTCCTGCCGCTGTAGCAAGACGCTCAGCTTTCGCCTTGGCTTGTTGGTATGCATTCACCAGTGCTTGTTCATATAAACCTTGTTGGTCGCTAATTTCAAACTTAACCTGACCAACACGAGTAACCCCGCGCGCCAGGGCAAGATCGATAATGCTGTCGTAATTCTCCGGTTCCAGCAAAGTGACCTGAACTTCGCGTTGCACGACAAATCCGTTTTGTTCTGTTTTGCCATCGTCATTTTGTTCATAACGTGGATAAATCTGCAATTGATAGGAGCGGATGTCTTTATCTTCAACTCCTTTATTATTTAAATCGTTAATCAGACGGTTGGTTGTTTCATCGACTAAAGTCTTTTGCGAGCTGAGCTTATTTCCGCGCTCTTCAATCCAGAAGGTGAGTGACATTTGGTCCGGAATAGCCGATACGCTTCCACTGCCCGAGGTCGACAATGTCCGTTCATTAGCTTGAGTGACAGTGCTAAATGCTACTGTAAGAAAAGCAAGACAGGTTAAGAGAAACCTTGATTTTGTGTGGCTCTGAGTCATATTAATCATCCTTAGACCAAATTCCATAGTTACGTGTTGGAGTATAGACCATGGACGAAAGTTCAGAATATGACGAGAAATCGTTGCGCGACAGTGCCTTCAGGTTGCTTGCTATGCGCGAACAAAGTCGTACTGAATTAAAGCGTAAATTAATACAAAAGCAATGGCCCGCAGACATGGTTAAGCGCGTTGTTGATGAACTTGATAACGAAGGATGGCAGAGCGACGAGCGTTTTGCCGCAAGTTTTATTCGCGAGAAAGTAGGGCAAAAGCAAGGGCGGTTAAAAATCCTTGCTCAAGTAACTCAACAAAAAGGCGTCTCTGAGCAGATTGCCGAAAGTGTGCTCGATTCAATGGAAGTTGACTGGTTTGAGTTGTGTGCAGAGTTGAAACAAAAGAAATTCGGCGATGACCAGCCTGCGGACGAAAAAGAGTGGAGCCGTCAGGTTCGTTTTTTGCAGCAAAGAGGGTTTACTCCAGAGCAAATTTTCGCTTGTGTCAATCGACCACGACGCTAGGCTAGGCGGCTACTTCATGATAGTCTTAGGCCATTAAAATATTGACCTAAAGTCACTCAGTTAAGAAAAGTAGGACTCAACATGAGCATGAACAGTGCCCAAATTCGTGATGCATTTTTAAATTACTTTGCTGAACGAGGACACGAAAAAGTGCCTTCGTCATCAATGATTCCAGGCAACGATCCAACCCTCTTATTTACTAATGCGGGAATGGTTCCGTTCAAAGATGTTTTTCTGGGTACTGACAAGCGCCGTTATAACAAAGCCACCTCTGCGCAACGTTGTCTTCGTGCCGGAGGTAAGCATAACGACCTCGAAAACGTTGGTTATACCGCTCGTCATCATACATTTTTTGAAATGATGGGGAATTTTAGCTTTGGTGATTATTTTAAAAAGCAGGCAATTCAATATGCCTGGGATTTTTTAACCAAAGAGTTGAAATTACCGGCGGAAAAGCTTTGGGTAACGGTCTTCACTGAAGACGATGAAGCTTACGATATTTGGGCAAAAGATATCGGTGTTCCGGAAGACCGCATTTCACGCATTGGTGAAAAGGATAATTTCTGGTCTATGGGTGATACTGGTCCTTGTGGACCTTGCTCTGAGGTTTTTTATGATCATGGTCCGGAAGTCTGGGGCGGTCCTCCGGGGACACCAGAAGAAGACGGCGACCGTTATATAGAAATCTGGAACCTGGTCTTTATGCAGTATAACCGTCAGGCTGACGGAACTTTTGAACCATTGCCCGATCCGTCGATTGATACAGGCATGGGGCTTGAGCGCATTTCTGCCATTATGCAGAACGTTCACAGCAACTACGAAATTGACTTATTCCAGGCCTTGATTAAAGCGGCAGCTGAAATTATTGGTACCGACGATCTTGATAATAAGTCGTTGCGGGTAATCGCTGATCACATTCGTTCGTGTTCATTCCTGATTACTGACGGCGTGATGCCATCTAATGAAGGCCGTGGTTATGTGCTGCGTCGTATAATACGAAGAGCCGTGCGTCACGGACATTTATTAGGTGCTAAAGATGCTTTCTTTTTCCGCTTAGTTGATGAGTTAGCACGACAGATGGGCGATGCGTACCCTGAGTTAGTTCAGAAACAGCAGATCATTAAAGATGCGCTGGAGCGAGAAGAGCAGCAGTTTGCCCGGACACTTGAGCGAGGCCTGGCTATTTTGTCTGATGAAATTAGTCAGCTTAAAGGCAAAGTGATACCCGGCGATGTCGTATTCAAACTTTATGACACCTATGGTTTTCCGGTTGACTTAACGGCGGATATTGCACGTGAGCATGAGCTGACAGTTGATGAGGAAGGCTTTGAACAAGCTATGTCTGAACAGCGTCTGAGAGCTCAACAGGCGTCTCAGTTTGGTATGGATTATAACCAACAGTTAAAGTCTGAAAATCAAACGACATTTACCGGATACGATGATGTTGCCGGGCAGGCAAAAGTGGTTGAGCTTTTCAAAGAAGGGCAACCGGTGGAAGAGTTACAAGCTGGTGACAAAGGTATTGTTGTTCTTTCAGAAACACCGTTTTACGCAGAAAGTGGTGGTCAGATAGGCGATAAAGGTGTGTTAGTTGCAAGCGGTAACGCTTTTGAAGTCACTGATACTCAATACATTGGTAAAGCAATAGCGCACCATGGTGTTGCCAAAGCGCCTGTGAAGTTAAATGACAGTGTAAAAGCTGAAATTGATTCAGAGCGTAGAGAAAATATTAAACGCAACCATTCTGCGACTCACTTGCTTCATGCCGCTCTTAGAAACTTGTTGGGTGAACATGTTACGCAGAAAGGTTCGTTAGTTGAGGCCGATAAAATGCGCTTTGACTTCTCGCATTTTGAACCCGTTACAAATGAACAACTGGCTCAGCTTGAGCGTGAGGTGAATGCTCAAATTCGAACTAACTTGCCATTACAAACTGAACTCATGGCAATTGATCAAGCGAAAGAAGCCGGTGCCATGGCGTTGTTTGGAGAGAAGTATGACGATCAGGTGCGTGTTGTGCGCATGGGAGACTTCTCTATGGAACTCTGCGGTGGTACGCACGTAAAAGCGACTGGTGATATCGGTTTATTCAGAATAACCTCTGAAGGGGGAATCGCATCGGGTGTCCGTCGTATTGAAGTTGTAACTGGTGAAGCCGCTATTCGCTACACCCAACAACAACAGTCTATATTGCAAAATCTTGCCGGTGAGTTAAAAACCGAGTCGAATTCTGTCGCTGAAAAAGTACAGCAGTTGCAGCAGAAGTTTCGTGAGCTTGAGCGTAAAAATGAACAGTTACAACAGAAATTAGCACAGCAAGCTGGTGGCGGTTTAATCGCCCAGGCCATTGATATTAATGGCGTTAAAGCAATAATTGCGGAGCTGGATCAGGCGGATCCTAAATCTTTACGCGGTTTAGTTGATGACCTGAAGAACCAAATTGGTTCCGGCATCGTATTATTAGGAACTGCAAATGGTAATAAAGTCAGCCTCATAGCTGGCGTTACTGCCGATTTAACGTCTAAAGTTAAAGCAGGGGATATTGTGAATCAGGCGGCTAACGTGGTTGGTGGTAAAGGCGGAGGTCGCCCTGATATGGCCCAAGCGGGTGGTTCACTCCCGGAACAGTTAAATGAAGCTCTGGCTACCGCAACAACTTGGTTACAACAGCAACTCTAGTTGTCGTGCCGAGGGTTAAAAACACAACGAAAAATTATGCGTTTCGTTATAGTGTAATTGCTCTCAGTATTGGTAGACTGCTTACGACAGTTCAGGGAAATGTTCGATATTCGCGGTAAGAATCGGAACAGTATTGAAGGAGCAATCTATGCTAATTTTAACTCGCCGTGTAGGTGAAACATTGATGATAGGTGATGATGTTTCGGTCACTGTTCTCGGCGTTAAGGGAAACCAAGTACGTATTGGTGTTAATGCCCCGAAAGACGTTTCCGTTCATCGCGAAGAGATTTATATGCGTATTCAGTCCGAAAAGGACGATGAGCAAGATAAAGAATAAACTTTCAGACTAAGACCGGCGAAAGCCGGTCTTTTTTTATGTTTTCGGCCATTTTGCAGAAAATTCATGCGAGATGGTTAATTATCCCACACTTAGACCCGAGTTTTTAAAAAAGCGATTGACATTATTGCCAACATCGCTAGAATTCACGCCACAACGATTTGGAGAGGTGGCCGAGTGGCTGAAGGC
>NZ_DFTS01000028.1:0-609 GCF_002383015.1 Idiomarina sp. UBA4206 | reverse complement strand
TACCTGGCTACGAACCAGGCGGTTGGAGGTTCGAGTCCTCCCGAGCGCGCCATTCTTTTTACTCCCTATAGTGTATCCTGCTTAATTTTCAATCGCATTTAATCTCTGAATACCCACTATTTACTGCTGTATCTCCTTGCGTGACTTGCTACCATAGTATTTAATAATTTTATAACAATACCTTAGCAACCAATTAGGAGTGCTTCGTGTCGGAACTGCTCAGTCAAGCTGCGCAACTCATGCTCGTTGGTATGGGTGCAGTCATTATCTTTCTTTGTCTACTGGTCGTTGCCATGAGCGCGATGAAGCGTTTGATCCCAACGCCGGAGGCTGTTACCAGCCGTCACTCTCCAGTCAAAGATAAAAACTCTGATACGGCACCTCCTGCGGTACTGGCTGCAATTTCAGCTGCCATTCATCATTATCGCAATGGCACGAAAGCAGCGAATAACAAGGAGAAATCATAATGAGTAAACCCCTGTTACTGACAGAGTTGGTACTTCGTGACGCTCATCAGTCACTACTCGCAACGCGGATGCGTCTGGAAGACATGTTACCTATTGCCGAGAAGCTGGACAGCATCGGCTATTGGTCAATGGAATCCTGGGG
>NZ_DFTS01000064.1:32864-33443 GCF_002383015.1 Idiomarina sp. UBA4206 | reverse complement strand
CACGCTACCGCTTTTGCCTTTTCTTGCTTCGTGAATATGGGCGGCCATGCCTTCTTTTACCGGCACCATTTTGATTCCGCTAACTTCTATCACGTAACAGAGGGTGGTGGTATCACCGTCTACGCCGAAGACATACGCTGTTCCACTGCCTGCAGCGTCGCCCTCTGAGCCAGCCATGGCATCGCCGGTCAGCTCTGCTTTCAGAACCGGGTTGGTGTGGCCGGCAACAGCCGAGAGTGGCGTCAGTAGTGCTGCGCAGACGAGCCCTGTCAGTGCGAGTTGTTTTCCTGCGATCATGATTTGCCATCCTTTATTTTGATTTATCGTGTTGCTTGCCTTAGGTGTACGCGCGCTGCGGGTAAATAGATGCAGAATGCAGTTTTTTCGGGTGTTGATTATTGTGGGTGTGCGATTGCTTGTTGCGGATGGTCGCTATCACTTGGTGGGTTTTAAGTGCGATTTGCAAATGTTGCGCTTTGATATCATCTGTTGGTGGACTGGTGTACTCTTGATAACCGCCCGCTTTTTGAAGTGCCCTCCATTACTCTCCTGGCCTGAAATGACCCGTATTCTCGGGAT
>NZ_DFTS01000064.1:32175-32702 GCF_002383015.1 Idiomarina sp. UBA4206 | reverse complement strand
TTTTGCCATCCGATATTACAAAGTCTGTGGTAATGCCACTCAAGGCAGAGTCGGGTAAATCCGTTTATTAAGGGAAAAAACCATGACTGACCTGATGACCAAGGCCATCGAGTTGATGGTAGCGGGCATGGGATTCGTTTTTGTCTTCCTTGTAATCCTAGTGTTTGCAACCGGGATAATGTCCAAGGTTGTGTCCAGATTGGCGCCACCCGAAGTGGCAGCGCCCGCACGTTCTCCGCCCGCCAAAGCAGCCCCTGAACCTGCGTCAGTTGACCCTGACACAGCAGAGGCTATCAAGCAGGCGATTGCGAAGTTCAGGTCGCGTCACAAGTAAGTGGCCTGGCAAACATATTAGAACTATTAAGTAGAAGGCTGACACGATGACAGATTCAAAAAAACCATTGGGGATTACGGACGTCATTCTGCGTGACGCCCATCAATCCCTTCTGGCAACCCGTATGCGGTTGGACGATATGCTGCCTATCGCAGAGAAGCTCGACAAAGTCGGCTTCTGGTCTCTTGAATCC
>NZ_DFTS01000064.1:21163-32115 GCF_002383015.1 Idiomarina sp. UBA4206 | reverse complement strand
CTGGGCGAAGACCCCTGGGAGCGCATTCGGGAACTCAAGAAGGTAATGCCGAATACTCCACAGCAAATGCTTCTGCGAGGCCAGAACCTACTAGGTTATCGCCACTACGCTGATGATGTTGTGTCACGGTTTGTCGAGCGGGCCGCTGAAAACGGGGTCGATGTTTTCCGTATTTTCGATGCCATGAACGATCCCCGTAACCTGGAAACTGCCATCAAGGCCGTTCGCAAAACCGGCAAACACGCTCAGGGCACCATTTCATATACCACCAGTCCGGTGCACACCATTGAAATGTGGGTCGAGTTGGCAAAAGAAGTCGCGGATATGGGCGCCGACTCAATTGCGATCAAGGACATGGCCGGTATCCTCAAGCCTTACGTCGCATTTGATCTGGTCAGCCGCCTGAAAAAAGAGCTGGATATCCCGATCCACATGCAGTGTCACGCAACAACCGGTATGTCGACTGCGACCGCAATCAAGGCGGCGGAAGCCGGTATTGATAACGTTGATACGGCCATCTCCTCAATGAGCATGACCTACGGTCACTCGCCGACCGAAGCCGTGGTTGCGATTCTTGAAGGTACCGATCGTGATACTGGTCTTGATCTGAATCTGCTTGAAGAGATAGCCAGCTACTTCCGTGACGTGCGGAAGAAGTACGCGAAATTCGAAGGCTCTTTAAAAGGCGTCGATGCACGCATTCTTCTGGCCCAGGTTCCGGGTGGTATGTTGACCAACATGGAAGGCCAGCTGAAAGAACAGGGTGCACTGGATAAATTTGATGAAGTACTGGAAGAAATTCCCAAAGTACGCGAAGACCTTGGCTTTATTCCTCTGGTTACACCAACGTCACAAATAGTAGGAACCCAGGCGGTTCTGAACGTATTGAGCGGTGAGCGTTACTCCAACATCTCTAAAGAGACAGCTGCCGTTTTGAAGGGTGAATACGGCGCGACTGCAGCAGAGGTGAATAAAGAGCTACAGAAACGAGTTCTGGATGGTGAAGAAGCCATTACCTGTCGTCCGGCAGATTTGCTGGACAACGAACTGGATGCACTCACGAAAGAACTTAAAGATAAAGCAACTGATGAAGATATTCGTCTTGCTGATGACGTTGTGGATGATGTTCTGACTTATGCACTCTTCCCTCAAATTGGTTTGAAGTTTCTTAAAAATCGCGATAACCCCGATGCTTTTGAACCTGCGCCGGGTGAAGAGCCTGAAGAAAAAGCTGAGGCCAAAGAAAAAGAAGCGCCTGCAACAACGGGTAGTGTCGAGCAGTACGAAGTTGAAGTTGACGGTAAACGCTATAACGTCAAAGTTGGGCCTACAGGTAAGTTAGATTCAGTGAAGTCAGCCTCATCTGACGAACAGACTAGGTCATCTGAAACGCAGTCCGACGCCTCCGGTGAATCAAGCTCTGGTGAGGGAGAAACCATTAAAGCGCCGCTGGCCGGTAACATTTTTAAGGTGGTCGCCAAAGAGGGATCAACGGTTAAAGCAGGCGATGTTGTGCTGGTATTGGAAGCGATGAAAATGGAAACCGACATTAAAGCGGAGAAAGACGGTAAGGTTCAGTCTCTTCACGTGAAAGAAGGTGATGCTGTGACCGTCGGCGATGCTCTGGTGACGGTAGGCTAATATGGATAAGCTGCAGATCTTATGGGAAACCACTGGCATTGCCGCAATGACGTTCGGCCAACTCAGTATGATTGTTGTTGGTGGTGTGTTGTTGTACCTGGCAATTTCAAAGAAGTTTGAGCCGTTATTGCTGCTGCCAATAGGTTTTGGTGCAATTCTGGCAAACATTCCTTTAGGCGGCTTCACAGAGCCGGGTGGTGTTCTCTATTACGTTTATAGTATTGGCATCGATACGGGTATGTTCCCGTTGCTTATTTTCATGGGGGTTGGCGCATTAACCGACTTCGGGCCGTTATTGGCAAACCCCAAAATGCTGTTTTTGGGTGGTGCCGCTCAGTTCGGTATTTTTGCAACCTTATTTGGTGCTATTGCCCTGAACGGGATACCGGGCATTGAGTTTTCGATGTCGGATGCTGCTGCAATTTCTATAATTGGTGGGGCTGACGGGCCAACAGCGATTTTCCTGGCATCAAAGCTGGCACCTGATTTATTGGGGGCAATTGCTGTCGCGGCGTATTCGTATATGGCATTGGTACCTATTATCCAGCCCCCGATAATGAAGTTGCTAACCACTCAAGCTGAGCGTGAGATTAAAATGGAGCAACTGCGCCCGGTAGCTCGTCGTGAAAAGCTTTTCTTCCCGCTAATAGCTATGGGCCTGACGTTGTTGTTTTTACCTTCAGCAACGCCTTTGGTTGGCATGTTCTGTCTCGGAAATCTGATGCGTGAATCGGGTGTGGTTGAGCGTTTAACAAAAACCACTCAGAACGAGCTGATTAACATTGTGACCATCTTCCTTGGTTTGGCTGTTGGCTCTAAATTGCAGGCAGATCAATTTCTCAGTTTCCAAACGCTGGGCATCTTGGTATTAGGTGCGGTGGCATTTTCCATTGGAACCGCCAGTGGCATCTTAATGGCGAAGCTGATGGGCAAACTGAGTAAAGACCCGATTAATCCGTTAATTGGAGCCGCAGGGGTTTCAGCCGTTCCTATGGCGGCCCGGGTGGTGAATAAAGTTGGGTTACAGGCAAACCAGCAAAACTTCTTGCTGATGCATGCTATGGGCCCTAATGTCGCCGGAGTATTAGGTTCAGCAGTGGCTGCGGGCGTTTTACTGGCATTGGTTTAACGGCCGGTAAGAAACATCATCGCCGTGTAAAAAGCGGCGATGACAGCGCTTATTACTGCAATATATACAAAGCCTTTATAACCCTGTTTGATACTCCAGCCATTAGCGCGCAAATACAGCAACCAAAGCAGACTCAGTAATAACGGAATAATAAAAAAGTATCTTGTCATGGCAAGTCCTTAAGACTGATGTTGCTGAATGGCTTCTAAATCAACTGCTGCCTGATGGGCATAACGTAAACGCTTTTCGAGTTCTGTAATCTGGTCGGCAACTTTATCGATATTGCCTTCGGCCATAAACTGCTCTAAATCAGCCGCTTTATTTTGTAATTGTGTAAATCCAAGGTTAGCCGCTGCGCCTTTTAACGAATGAAAGTAACGACGAGCGCTGTCGTGCTGACCCCGGGTTATAAAATCAGAGACCTTGGTTGCGCTGCCCTGGTACGTTTCATAAAGCTGCTCAACCAGCTTAAGGTAAAGCTCTACGTTATACTGTAACCGTTTTAATGCGGCCTCAAATTCAATACCTTTCACCTGTGGTATACGAACGGGTGGCTTAGCCGGTTCATCCTCTTCAGTAGCGGCAGGCACTTCTGGCTGCTGATTATTCGTGTAGTCGCCGGGAACAGCCCATTTAATAATGGCTTTAATCAACTGCTGCTCATCAATAGGCTTGGCAATGTGCCCCTGCATGCCAGCGGCTAATGATCGCTCTTCATCACCACTCATTGCGTTGGCGGTCATTGCCAGGATAGGAAGCTGCTGATAGTTAAAGTCCGCACGTATGGTCCGGGCTGCTTTAAGCCCATCCATGACAGGCATCTGAATATCCATTAGAACCAAAGAATAATTTTTGTTGTGAACGGCCTCTACGGCTAATTGCCCATTTTCTACGATATCCACTTTGAACTTATGGCTTGTAAGAATTTCTCTGGCGACTTGTTGATTAATTTCATTGTCTTCTACCACCAAAATGGGGGCCCGCAGAATACTCTCCGGGATACCTTCGCCGCTCTCTGCATCGCTTTCATCAGGGAGTTCACGTTGGAATAACGTCGAAGCCAGACTCCTACCCAAAGTTGACGCGGTAAAAGGCTTTGAAATGATGTCATTGACTCCCGCTTGTTTGGCCTTTTCCGATAACTCTTCGGCATAGTAACCCGTTGCCAGAGTCAGTTTAGGACGAACATCGTCTGCGTAACGTTCTGTTATTGTCTGGCAAAATTCAAGACCATCCATGCCGGGGAGACGCCAGTCAACTAATACTAATTGATAAGGGTTGTCCTCTTCTACGGACTGCTGGAAAACTTGCAACGCCTGTTCTGCAGTGCGACAAACTTTTACATCAACCTGGTAACTGCGCAGCATTTCATACAACATTTCACGAGTACTTAAGTTGTCATCAATGGCAAGAATACGCACGCCGCTGAGCTTTTGCAGAAGATATTGATGGTGGCTGTTGTCTTGTTCTTTCTGTAGGGGGAGCTCCACTTCTATGTAAAAAGTTGAGCCTTGCCCAGCCGCACTGGTGACACCGATATCGCCACCCATAAGCAATATAAGGCGACGGGAAATAGCCAGCCCAAGGCCCGTTCCGCCATATTTTCGGGTTGTCGAGGTATCGGCCTGAGTAAAAGCTTTAAACAGGTTGGCTCGCTGCTCTTCATCCATACCGATACCGGTGTCGGTGACGGAAATACGCAACAGAACATTGTCTTTTGAGCTATCCAGCAAGTTAACCGCTACATTAATTTCGCCGTCTTCAGTGAACTTAATGGCGTTGCTGATGAGGTTAACCAAAACCTGATTCAACCGCAGCGGATCGCCTATCAGGCGGGTGGGTATATTGGCCGGCAAATTAATGATGAATTCAAGATCTTTATCATAGGCCCGGTAGGCAAACATGTCTGCAAGAGAGGTTAGTACGTCCTGTAAATCAAAAGGAATTCGCTCAACGGTTAGTTTGCCGGCGTCAATTTTTGAAAAGTCCAGAATGTCGTTGATGACACCGAGAAGTGCCTGCGACGAGGAATCGATGACCTTTATATAGCGTTTCTGTTTTTGATTCAGTTCTGTTTTTAGACAAAGGTTTGCCATACCCACAATTGCGTTAATTGGAGTACGAATTTCATGGCTCATGTTAGCCAGAAACTCGCCTTTTGACTGGTTAGCGCGTTCAGCTGTTTCTTTTGCTTTCTCCATCTCCTCAGCAACCGACTTAATACCAGAAATATCGTAGTAGCTGCCAAGAATACCGATAATATTATGGTCATCATCGTAAAGAGGGACACTGGAGTGCTCTACCCATTGGCTCTTATTGTCAACTTTCAGTTCTATTTCTGCGTTGACAGAAGGGGCTTTCTGGCTAAATGTCTTTTTATCTCTTTCCAGTAAAACGTCATTAGCAGCAAGTGATTCAATTTCGGCATCTGATTTACCAGCTAAAGACTCTGGTGTAACGCCAAAATCGTTTGCAAAGGCGCGGTTTCCGCCCAGCAGTTTAAGCTGAGGATCGCGCCAGTAAACCCGTGTTGGCAGATCATTAAATACTTGCTCAAACAGTTGCAGCGAGTCGGACGACAAAAAGGGTTGACGAAAAGGTGCGGTCAGAGCATTACGTCTCGACCACCACCAAATAACGACACCGATAATCAAACTGAACAATATCATTGCGACTAATACTGTGTCGCTCCAGGGTGCAGGCAATAGTGCGTACAACGCCAGACTGGTTACCTGAAGGATGACAAAAATTAGTTGTAAAAACGTCCAGAATGAGTTCATGGTTAATCCGTAACCGAGTGGTTATATAATCGGCATGTAGTCTGCCACGTTGAGCCTGAATCGCCAAGGTATGAACGCAAATTAACAGTGACAAACATAGACCTTTGAGCGAATTACCAGTAAGCTAATCGGCAGAAAACTATCCGCCTCAGTGAATGGAGTTGTCTTTTGCAAGCAACATTTCAAGCAGTTATCGAAAAGCTTAAGCAATCGGGTAAAACAGCAGTCTGGCAGGGCATCGGGCGTGGTATTGAGCGAGAAGCTTTGCGCATAAAAGAAAATGGAACGCTGGCACCAGGCGATCACCCGCAGGAGTTAGGAAAAACCCTGACTCACCCAACAATTACGACCGACTACTCAGAGAATCTGCTTGAGTTTATTACCCCAGTGGCAAGTAATATTGAAACCACACTTGAGCAGCTTCGTGATATTCACCGGGTAACTTATAAAGCTATTGGTGATGAGCTGTTATGGCCAATGAGCATGCCTTGTTATATCGGGTCTGATGAGGATATCCGTATTGCTAAGTATGGTGACTCTCACTCCGGGCGAATGAAAAGTCTTTATCGCCGCGGTTTAACCTATCGTTATGGCGCCACTATGCAAGTCATTGCCGGTGTGCACTACAATTTCTCGGTTTCCGATGAAATGTGGGAAGAGCTGGCTGCGATTGAAGGCGTTAGCAATAGCCAGGATTTTCGCACTAATCAATATTTTGCACTGATTCGTAACTTCAAGCGCATAGCCTGGGTTATTCCTTATTTGTTTGGAGCTTCTCCGGCTTTGTGTAAGTCGTTTTTCTGCCAGACCAATAATGAGGAAATACTGAACAAGTGGAATTTCGAGACCGTTGGTAAAGGAACCGTTTATCTTCCTTATGGTACGTCATTACGAATGAGTGATTTGGGTTATACCAACAAAGAACAGGCAACGCTTAAGATAACCTACAACTCTTTGCAGGAATACGTTTCAGGATTACGTAAAGCCATTACAACACCGTCTCAACAGTTTTCGAAAATTGGTGTAAAAGTAGGCGACGACTACCGTCAACTTAACGATAATATTTTGCAGATAGAAAATGAGTTTTACTCACCTATCCGCCCTAAACAAACCGCGCATGACGGCGAAACACCAAGTCAGGCTCTTGAGCGAGGCGGTGTAGAATATGTTGAAATCAGAGCTCTGGATGTAAATCCGTTTAGCGATGTTGGTATTACCGCTCAGCAAATGCATTTTCTTGATTTGATGTTGCTGTATTGTTTGTTGCAACCAAGTGAAGACATGAGCTGGGAACAACAGCAACAAGCTGATAAGAACTTTACTAAAGTGGTTATGCAGGGTCGGGATCCGCGCCTGAGTCTGCAACAAAATGGTATTGACCGTTTAATGGCGGACTGGTTAGAAGAGCTGTTTGCTGACTTTACTCCGCTGGCAAAAGCTTTAGATGATAGTGCAGGTGATAAACGCTACCAAAACCATTTAGCCGATCTCTATGAATGGGTTTTGAACCCGGAACGAACGCTTTCAGGCCAGATTTTAGGACTGCTTAAAGAACAAAATAGAGACAACAGCAGTTTAGGTATGCAATTAGCTAAGCAATACCGTGAGCAGTCTAATAATGAGCCACTAAGTTATTACGTGCAGAGTGACTTTACTAAATGGGCGCAAGAGTCGGAACAAGCTTTTGCAGACCGTTACAAACAAGACAATAAAGTTGACTTTGATACCTTTCTGGCAAATTATTTTAGTCAGGCGGCAAAGTCTGGTCAGGTATCTAACTGAAAGACATAAAAAAACGCAGCCCAAAAGGACTGCGTTAAACAAAACGTTCAGGGATGAACATGAATGCATTTTCTCAGTTACAACCTGTATTCAATTACTAAGAGTTTAATGAGTGAATAAAGTTCAATGGCAATAAAATATTTTTTTCCTATTCAGCCGAAACTGTTAACCAGTGCGCTGTTCATTGTGACGCTTAGCGGCTGCGCGACACCTCCACCGGCGAACCCGGAAAATGTCTGCCATATTTTTGAAGAGCATCGAGATTGGTATCACGCCGCTGCCGATGCACGTGAGCGTTGGGGAGTTCCCATTCATGTGCCAATGGCTATGATGTATCAGGAAAGCTCATTTAAGCATAATGCTCTGCCTCCGAGAGACTACCTGCTGGGCTTCATTCCCTGGGGAAGAGTCAGCTCAGCTTACGGCTATTCACAAGCTAAAACCATGACGTGGGAAGATTATCAACGAGAAACCGGTAATGGCTGGGCCAGTCGTGACGACTTTGAAGACGCGATTGACTTCATGGGTTGGTTTATTTCTAAAACGCACAAAATTAATGGCGTCTCAAAATGGGATGCTTACGGCCAATACCTTAATTATCACGAAGGTTGGGGTGGGTATCAGAGAAAATCTTATTTGAAGAAACCCTGGCTGGTTAAAGTATCCAGGGTAGTGAAAAGCCGCTCTATGACTTATGCCGCACAATTGAATAAATGCGAAGAAGATTTAAAACGCGGTTGGCTATGGCGATTGTTCTTTGGTTAATCATTAGATTGAACATCTGGTTTTCGGTAAAGCTTAGGCAAAACTCTGACTTGTTTGATCATGGTGTCGCCAATTTCGATGAGCTCTACCGGATAACCGCCTAAACGTAGCGACAATCTGGAGTCAGGGATATCACCAAATTGTTCAATAATCAGACCGCTTAAGGTTTTAGGCCCGTCTATTGGAAAATCCCAATTCATTTCTTTGTTTAGCTCGCGTAAGTTAGCGGAACCGTCCACTAAGAAACTGCCATCGCTTTCCAGAGTAACGGATTCACTGGGAGCCGGCGCCATGGACGTAGTGAAATCACCGACAATTTCTTCAAGGATGTCTTCCAAAGTCACCAGACCCTGAATGTCGCCGTATTCGTCAACAACCAGGCCAATACGCTCTTTACGTCGTTGAAACTTTAATAGCTGAACATTCAGAGGTGTTCCTTCCGGAATAAAATAAGCGTCACGTGCAGCGCGGACTAAAATGGATTTATCGGCAGTAAACTGGTTTTTACTCATTAACCGCATAACATCGCGGGCGTGCAGGAATCCAATAGCATCGTCTATTTCATTTCGGTAAAGCAAAACGCGAGTGTGCTGGCCGTTTGATAGCTGTTTCACAATAGATTTCCAGTCGTCACTAATATCAATGCCGACAATCTCGTTGCGGGGGATCATGACATCCTCAACCGTGACTTTCTCAAGGTCTAGAATACTGACCAACATTTCCTGGTGCGAAGTCGGGATTAAGTTTCCGGCTTCGTTAACCACTGTGCGTAGCTCATCTGAACTCAAGGCGTCTGCCATTTGCGATTGTTTTGGGTTAACGCCCAGTAGTCGCATAAACGAATTGGTGATGAAGTTCATACCAATAACGATGGGGTACATGACTTTTAGTAGCGGCAGTAAAATAAAAGAGCTTGGGAATGAAATACGCTCAGGGTGCAGGGCGGCTATCGTTTTTGGGGTGACTTCTGAGAAAATGAGAATAATTAAGGTCAAACCTAACGTTGCGATAAGGATCCCAGCGTCACCAAACCAGCGTAGACAAAGTATGGTGGCAATAGCTGATGCACCGATATTGACCAGGTTATTTCCAATGAGAATTAAGCCTATCAACCGATCAGGACGATCAAGCAGATACTGGACACGTTTGGCACCCGGGTGATTATTTTGTACTAAGTGGCGCAGCCGATACCGGTTGATAGACATCATGCCAGTTTCGGAGCCAGAGAAGTATGCGGATAAAAATATCAGTACGGCTAAAATCACGAGCAACATGCCCGTCGATATCTCGTCCAACGCGTTATTCCTTAATTAAACTGTGAATGTGACAATGTAGAGTTCTCAGCGATGAAGTCAAGTACCATTCAGGATAAGAGAAAATCTTTCACGAACCGACTGCCAAAATAACCCAGTGTAAGCAAAGTGCTGGCAATAACCGTCAGTACAACAATAATGCGTCCACGTAACCCCGATGCGCGATGTAAAATTACCGCAATTAAATAGAGAAGAGCGGCTAGGCTAGTCAGAATAGTTTTGTGTGCTTGTTGCTGTGCAAACATATCGTCCAAAAATACAAAACCTGAGCTAAGCGCAATAAATAAAACAAAGGTGCCTAAAGCCAGAAGGTTGAAGAAATATTTTTCGACGGTCATTAACGGCGGTAGCTTGCTTAAGAGAATATGACCTTTTCTATTCTTAAGAACCCGGTTTAAGTAACTTGTCTGTAACGCGTAAAGAGTGGCTAAGGCTAAAATGCCGTAAGCAACCAATGACAAGGTAATATGAAAAACTAACCCATGCCCGGCACTAATATCAGCGCCCCAGTCAACCGGAGTGAAAACTAACAGCACGGTAGTCAGGGCTGAAAACAGATAAATAACAGGCTTTAGAAATAAATTACTGGCTTGATTATTTTTTAGCAAAGTCAGGGTGGCTATTAAAAAGGCCACAATAGCTAAGCTTGACGAGACATTAATGTGATCGAAGTCGTCGTAAGAAAGTTGCAGCAGGATGAGCCAACCATGGGCGATGACTGCCAAGGCAGCAGGTACAATTTGGTAAGTTGGGTGAAGCGTTTTGTTTTTAAGTATATTTCGCAGAATAACAAAAGCGCTGGCGCTATAACCCAATAAGCTGATTAGCAACAATAAAGAGAGCATCACGCGCTCGAATTCCCTGATTCTGAGTTGTTCGTAGTCATGAGTATACGATGTCAGTCAGTTAAACCCAATACTTACGGGGCGAAACTTTCTTGCAAATCAGATATACTGCCCCCATTACTATTTCCGTCAGAAATCGCAATATAAGAGACGATCGACATGTTTGAGAATTTATCGGAACGTTTGTCGCAAACGCTGCATTCTATTGGCGGCCGGGGCCGACTGACCGAAGACAATATTAAAGAAACGTTACGCGAAGTTCGCATGGCTTTACTCGAAGCCGATGTTGCTTTGCCTGTGGTCAAAGACTTTATCGGCAAAGTGAAAGAGCGGGCTGTTGGCACCGAGGTGAACAAAAGTCTCACGCCGGGTCAGGTATTTGTAAAAATTGTTCAGTCTGAGCTTGAAGCGGCAATGGGCGAGGCCAATGCTCCGTTGCAGTTAAACACTCAGCCACCGGCCGTTATTTTAATGGCGGGTCTGCAAGGTGCGGGTAAAACCACCAGTGTGGGCAAACTGGCCAAATATCTAACTGAACGCCAGAAGAAAAAAGTCATGGTGGTCAGTGCCGATGTGTATCGTCCTGCGGCTATTAAGCAGTTGGAAACGCTTGCTGAGCAGGTTGGGGTTGAGTTTTTCCCTTCTACGACAGAGCAGAAGCCGGTTGATATTGCTAATGCCGCCATTGCCCAGGCTC
>NZ_DFTS01000064.1:15349-21006 GCF_002383015.1 Idiomarina sp. UBA4206 | reverse complement strand
GCCCAGGCTCGTAAACAGTTTATTGATGTAGTGTTAGTGGATACCGCTGGTCGTTTGGCCATTGACGAAGACATGATGCAGGAAATTCAGCAACTGCACTCAGCCATCAACCCAATTGAAACGCTGTTTGTGGTTGACGCTATGACTGGTCAGGATGCGGCGAATACGGCCAAAGCATTCAGTGAAGCTCTGCCGCTAACCGGTGTTATTCTGACTAAGACCGACGGTGATGCGCGCGGTGGTGCTGCGCTGTCTATTCGTCATATTACCGGTAAGCCCATTAAATTCCTGGGTGTTGGTGAGAAAAACGATGCGCTGGAGCCGTTTCATCCTGACCGTGTAGCCTCCAGAATTCTCGGCATGGGCGATATGCTTTCTTTAATTGAGGAAGTTGAGCAAAAAGTCGATAAAGAAAAAGCTGAGAAGGTTGCTAAAAAAGTCATGAAAAAAGGCCAGTTCTCACTGGAGGACTTTCGTGACCAATTAGTTCAAATGCGGGAAATGGGTGGCATGATGGGGTTAATGACCAAAATGCCAGGCATGGGTAAAATGACGGAACAAATGAAAGGTCAGATGGACGATAAAATGACCTTACGTATGGAAGCCATCATTAATTCGATGACTCCAAAAGAGCGGACCCGACCGGATGTTATTAAAGGCTCTCGTAAGCGCCGTATAGCGGCCGGCTCAGGTACACAGGTTCAGGACGTGAACAAATTACTTAAGCAGTTTACCCAAATGCAGAAAATGATGAAAAAAATGAAAGGCGGCGGCATGCAAAAAATGATGCGCGGCATGGGTGGAAAGTTACCTCCGGGAATGTTCCCCGGGCGTTAGGAAAAAGCGCGTCAAGCTTGCATTTGCAGTAAAAATCAGTAGAATTGCCGAGCCTTCCGACTCTGTCGGAGGGCTTTGCTATTTTTTACATTTACAAAACAGTTATATTGAGGAACGCAATGGTAACCATTCGTTTACAACGTGGTGGCGCTAAAAAACGCCCCTTCTACCAGATGGTAGTTGCTGACAGTCGCAATGCACGCGACGGTCGTTTCATTGAGAAAGTAGGATTCTTTAACCCTGTAGCTCGTGGTCAGGAAGAAAAACTTCGTGTTGATGTTGACCGCATTGAGCATTGGGTAAGCAAAGGCGCTCAGTTATCTGATCGTGTTGCTAAACTTGTTAAAGATGCAAGCGCTGCGGCGTAAGCATTAATAGATTCAGGTAGGTAAATTAATGCAGCAATCAGAACAAATCGTCGTTGGTCGCCTTGGTGCGGTGTATGGCGTTAAAGGCTGGTTGAAAGTGCAGTCATTTACTGATGATCCAGAATCGATATTTGAATACAGCCCTTGGTTACTCAGCCAGAAAACTGAGCGCGAAATGAAAGTTGTCGAGTGGCGTCGCCACAACAACGGACTTATCGCCAGGTTAGAAGGTATATCCGATCGTGATGAGGCTGCACGCCTTACTGGTGCGGATATCTGCATTACTGCAGATGAGTTACCGGCATTAGCTGATGACGAGTTTTACTGGCGCGACCTTATTGGTATGCGTGTAGTAAACACTAAAGGCTATGATATGGGTGTGGTTGAACAAATTATGCCCACTGCATCGAACGATGTGTTGGTCGTAAAGGCAAACAGCAACGACGGGTTCGGAAAGTCTGAACGTTTAATTCCCTTTATCCAGAGTGAGTATGTCACTGAGGTTAATAAGGAAGAGAAGCGTATTCAGGTTGAGTGGCCGTCAGACTTTTGATGAGTAAACCATTGCAGGTTGGCATCATCAGTTTGTTTCCTGAAATGTTTGCTGCAGTCACCGACTATGGTGTGACTGGCAGAGCAATAAAGGAAGGTTTGCTGACAGTGAGTGTTTGGAATCCTCGTGATTTCACGCATGATCGCCACAGGACTGTTGATGACAGGCCTTATGGCGGTGGTCCGGGTATGCTGATGATGGTGCAGCCACTAGTGGATGCTATCAATGCAGCAAAAAAAAGCCTGGGTGAGGACACTCCTGTTATTTATTTGTCACCACAAGGGCAAAAACTTGATCACAGCGGAGTGCAGCAGCTCTCCAAAAATGATCGAATGATTTTGATTGCTGGCCGTTATGAAGGCATTGATGAACGTGTTATTAAGCAGTACGTCGATGCGGAATGGTCGATAGGGGATTACGTATTAAGCGGTGGTGAGTTACCGGCAATGGTGCTTATTGACGCGGTTTCACGATTAATTCCCGGGGTGTTGGGACACCAGGATTCAGCGGCAGAAGACTCTTTTGCCAGCGGGTTACTGGACTGCCCTCACTATACTCGACCGGAAATTTATAATGAACAGCAAGTGCCGCCGGTTTTATTAAGCGGTGATCATGAAAAGATACGTCGCTGGCGTTTACAGCAGTCTTTGGGTAAAACCTGGCTGCAACGACCAGAGTTAATTCATAGCCTAGCTCTGACTGACGAGCAGGAAGCATTGTTGAACGAGTTTATCGCGCAGCAATCATCCAGCGAATAAAGTACAGTTTATCTAGGATAGGAGATACGAAAATGGCAAAAGTTAGCCAAAACATCATTAAGGCTCTTGAAGAAGAGCAGATGAAACAAGATTTACCTGAGTTTGCACCAGGTGACACTGTTGTTGTAAATGTAAAAGTAAAAGAGGGTAACCGCGAACGTCTTCAGGCGTTTGAAGGTGTTGTTATCCGTGTTCGTAATCGCGGTCTGCATTCAGCGTTCACTGTACGTAAAGTATCGAACGGTGAAGGTGTAGAGCGTACTTTCCAAACGCACAGCCCATTAGTTGACAGCATCAAAGTCAAACGTCGTGGTGCGGTACGTCGCGCGAAACTGTACTACTTGCGTGAGCGTTCTGGTAAGTCTGCACGTATCCGCGAGAAGCTGTCTTAAGCTTTTAGCAAAAAAACGAAATAGCAAAGAAAAACCCAGCCTTGTGCTGGGTTTTTTGTTAGTGTTTTAAAAATGAAAGAAGATATAGAAATACTGACGCAGATTTTGGCTGAGAACCTCAATACGCAGCCTCACTGGACTGAGATTGAGCTTATAGAGCGGCTGCAGTCTCAGCCCTATGAATTTTTTGACAAGGGCGCCTTGCGGGACCCCTTAACTCTGTTTCAAACGCATTTTTTATTGTTTCATTGTTTGTATAAATTACGTGAGCGCTGGCGTGAGCAGAAAAAGTATGAGCTTTTTATTCATACATTAAATATTGAATGCCAGCCCTGGCACAAAGGAACTTCTGCTTTATCTGAAAATGACCCATTGGCAGAGTACTACCTGGACTTAAATCAATTAAATAGCACATCGGGAGCCGATGTCGAGTCAATGCTTGATGATTTTTGGCAACGCATGGGGCATTCTTCTGTAACGGCAGATATGCCAGTCGCAGAAGCCTGGCAGTTGATGGAAGTTGAACCACCGGCCAGTCGTGCACTGATTAAAAAGCAGTATCGAAAATTAGTGCATAAATACCACCCAGATAAAGGTGGAAGTGTTGCTAAGATGCAAAAAATTCAAAAGGCGTATCGCTGTATTACTGGTGTAATTAAAGAGGAACAAAGTAGCCACCCATGAGTCAAGAACCGGACAAACGATTATCAGAACTGCGTAATGCCATTGATGCGGCTGATAATGAGTTAATTGAAATTATTGCGCGTAGAGCTAAGCTAACGGCCGAAGTTGGTGAGGTTAAACGTTCATTGAAGCAGCCGCTTTATGTACCGGAGAGAGAGCGCTCTTTAGTGAAGGCTCGCAGAGTAAAAGCAAAACAAGCCGGTTTGTCTGAGGACTTAATTGAAGACGTCGTGCGCCGCATTATTCGTGAGTCATATCGCACGCAAACATCCCAGGCGGCAGCTACCTCCAGCCATCTTGAACGACCCGTTTTTGTGTTTGGAGGCGAGGGCGCTCTGGGGGCACGTTTGGTTGCTCAGTTAAGGCAAACAGGCTATCGGGTCATAACGATAGATAAAAACAATGAGTGGCCAACAGAGGATGAATTAAGTCAGGCACAGTTAGTACTTATGAGTGTGCCGGTTAATAAGACTGCTGAACTGATAAGGCGCTTACCGCCGTTGCCCGATGATTGTGTCTTAGCCGATGTGACCAGCATTAAGGCTGCCCCTTTAAATGCAATGCTGGAGCAGCATGACGGACCGGTTGTCGGGTTACATCCCATGTTCGGGCCATCGGTACAGAACCTGGCAAAACAATTGGTTGTTGTTACTCATGGCAGGCAGCGGCAGCATTATCAGTGGCTGTTAGACCAATTTATTAACTGGGGAGCGCATTTACACGAGGTTGATGCAAATAAGCACGATGATGCTATGGGCTGGATACAGGCTATGCGCCATTTAAGTACTTTCGCTTATGGCGTTCATCTGGCATCAGAGCGGGTAGACATTAAGGAACTGCTAGAACTCAGCTCACCTATTTATAGGATGGAACTGATGATGATAGGTCGTTTGTTTGCTCAGAACGCAGAACTCTATGCTGATATCATCGCCGCAAATAAATCGCAGTTTTCCTCAATTAGACGTTATTTGCGCCGATTCTCTGAGATACTCGATGATATAGAAAATGGTAAGAAAGGAGACTTTGTTCTTCTTTTCGAAGAAGTTAGTCAATATTTTGGTGAATTTTCCAATCAATTTTTGCAGGAAAGTGAATCTTTGGTGCAACTGGCGGATGACCAAAGATTCAAACACGAATAATGTTTATGGCAGATATTCCGACATGAGTTCACTGAGTGCCTCCGGAGAAACAGGCTTATGCAGCGTGGCGTCCATTCCCGCCTCACGGCAAGCGCTCATTTCGCTGGCACTTTGGTGACTGGTAATAGCAATAATCGGTGTTGTTTTATGCTTTTCGATCCGTCGCAAATGCTGACAGACTTCAGCACCGGACATATCGGGCATTTCATAGTCGAGAAAGATAAGCTCGGGTCCCTGTTCTGCCAGGTTTAAAGCTTCTTCTCCTGTCATTGCGACAAGCAGGTCAACTTCAAAGCTAGCCAGCATCGCCTTTAACACTTCGATACTGATAAAATCATCGTCAGCAATAAGAACTTTACGCATAGTCACTACCTATTTGTCATAATTAATTATACCCTAGCACTTAGCTGTTTATATTCCCAGTTATTTGGAGCTAACAATATGAAACAGAAAGGAAATTCTATTAAAGTATGGGACAGCTTTATCCGGGTGTTCCATGGCTTACTCATTGTTTTTCTGGGAGGGCTCTGGTGGACCGTCGAAAACGGCCGGATGGAGCTGCATAAAGATATTGGAGTGGCGTTATTGGCGTTACTTGTGGTCAGAATAGGTTGGGGCATTTTCGGTAGTGAGAATGCGCGTTTTCATGTTTTTTTGAAATCGCCAGCCGCAATTTTAAAGCATTTGCGAAAGCTGTTCAGTGGTGCTTACGAAGCCGAAAATACTCACAGTGTAGCCGGTGGATGGGCGGTTATTTTAATGCTGGCGTTGTTGTTAAGCCAGGTGATGACAGGGCTATTTTCAACAGACGGGATTTTGTTTTCCGGTCCATTATCAAACTGGTTGTCATCTGATGGGCAAAAAGCAGTAACCAGCTGGCATAAGAGTCAGTTTGACGTCATATTAGTGGTGATTGCCATCCATAT
>NZ_DFTS01000064.1:13153-15232 GCF_002383015.1 Idiomarina sp. UBA4206 | reverse complement strand
TTAAAGGGACGCCTCTTATTGCGTCAATGGTACACGGTTACCGCATAACCAAACAGCAAGCCCCTAACCTAAAACCCGGATGGCAGGGCATGATATTAGCGGTTGCTGTTTGGCTCGTTTTAATGTTGTTGCTTTAATCAGTCTTTATAATTGTCGTGACAACCTTTACAGGTTTTCGCGGCATCCATAAATACAGGTTTAATTGAGTCAATTGAACCTTGCTGGCTGACTTCAGAGAGTTTTGCTGCGTATTCTTGTAAGTCGTTAGCGCGCTGCTGAAAATCTTCCCAGTTGTCCCAAATTGCGGTCAGTGCATCGGAGTTGTCCCCCGGCATAGCACCTTCAACGGCGAAGCCGGACCATGGAATGCTGGACATTTTTTCAAAGTCGTCGGCACGGCGTTGGAAGAAGTCAGCATTGTATTCAACTTCGCCTTTAACCATGGCTGCCATAGCGGCAAAATTCTGTTGCATAACGGACAGGGCTTTTTGGCGGTACTCTACGGCTTTATCGCCGTCGTTAAAGGCGTTTTCATCGGCAGAAACGTTAAACGAAAGGCCCATAAAGCCTGCTATAGCCGTTATTAATAATTGTTTTTTCATCGAAAACACTCCGGTTTGTTGAGTTCACTGATCGTTAATAATACACGATCTGTCGGTTAATGCTTGTCACCTCTATATATAACAAAGTAACTTGTCTTATGGGACAACCAGACTAAAAATAAGTCAAAATGGGGAACAATTCATGAAAAAAGTGCATCAGCTCAGTGCTTTGACGTTAGCAGTAACGTCTGTACTGACCGCTTCGGTTGCGGCTGATCAAACTTCCCGGACTAACGGGATGCGAGATAACACGCCGAGTCTGACCGCGATACAAAACGCAACAATCATAACCGAACCAGGCAAGTCTATTGAGAACGCGACTCTGGTTATAGAAAATGGCACCGTCCAGTCTATTGAGCGCAATAATCGTGCGCCGGCGGGTGCAAAAGTCATTGACGGAACTGGTTACACTATTTATCCAGGCTTTATTGACCCTTACGGAAGCTACGGTATAAAAGCGAGCGCCGAGCAAGAACGTTCGGATGCGCCAATTTATAATAATGAACGTGAAGGTGGTAATGCGGCCAATGACGCTATCCACTCACAAAAGCGTTGGTTTAGTGAGTTTAAAACGAACTCCGACGATGCGAAAAAGTGGGTTTCACAAGGTTTTACCAGTGTTCAGTCAGCAAATCTGGATGGTATTTTCCAGGGGCGTGCCGTAACGGTTTCGCTTGCTGATAAAATACCGAACGACGTCATTTATCAAAGCGAAGCCAAACATTTCGGTTCTTTTGACAAAGGTTCATCGCAGCAACAATATCCTTCGTCTTTAATGGGCAGTATTGCGTTAGTTAGACAGACGCTTTCAGATGCTAATTGGTACGAAAATTCTTACGGTAAACAATCACACAACCAACCGGTTGAGTTTAATGCGGCTCTGGATTCGTTGACGGACATTGAAAGTACCGGAATCGTTTTTAAAGTCAGTGACGAAAAATCACTATTGCGAGCTGATGATGTCCTTGACCAATTTGACGTTCCTTCCATTTATGTCGGTTCAGGTTATGAGTATTCTCGTCTGGAAGCTGTGAAAAACGCGGGTAGCGATTTGATTCTGCCGCTAAACTTTCCGGCTGCACCAGAAGTGGGTGACGTTGACGGCCATCTGGATGTCGATTTAGCCAAACTGCGTCATTGGGAGCGCGCACCTTCTAACCCGGCAATGTTAGCTGAAGCTGGTGTTAACTTTGCGTTGACTCTGCATGACCTGGAGAAATCGGAAAGCTTCTGGCCTAACCTGCGTAAAGCCGTTAAGCATGGTTTAAGTGAAGACAAAGCTCTAGCTGCTTTAACAACGGTCCCGGCAAAAATTGCAGGTGTCGAAGACAAAGTGGGTAAGCTGGCACAAGGCTATATGGCCGACTTTGTCATGGTAAAAGGCGATTTGTTCGAAGACGGTACCATTCAGTCGGTCTGGTTACAGGGTGAAGAAAACGAACTGGTATCCAGAGATAAAGTCGACTTTGTTGGCACT
>NZ_DFTS01000064.1:3644-13106 GCF_002383015.1 Idiomarina sp. UBA4206 | reverse complement strand
GTGTTGAAATCTCGATTAAGCCAGGTCCAGTGCTTACTGGTGAAGTGAACGTTGGTGAGCAGTCTAGTGGGTTGCGTAATGTTCAGTCGGGCACTGAGTCTTTATCCTTTGTTGCTGACCTGGACATAGAGCCTGCGGGTAGCTGGCGCTTTAAGCTAGTGCCTGAGGCACAGCAAACATTTGCTGTAACGGCGGTTTCTCCAGCGGGTGAAGAAGTCACCTTACAGGCGCAGATGGATGCACCTGAAGGTGCCACTGAAACTCCAGAAGAAGATAGCCAGGTTGAATACGTCAGTGAGCTGACTTTCCCTAATGTTGCTTATGGTCTGGATGGCTTGCCAGAGCGTCAGGATGTGCTTATTCGCAACGTAACTGTATGGACAGCCACTGATGATGGCATTTTGGAAGAGACGGATGTCTTGGTCCGAAACGGTGAGTTTGCGGCTATAGGCGATAACCTGTCGGCTCCTTCCGGCGTCACAGAAATTGACGGTGCAGGCATGCATTTAACTCCGGGCATCATCGATGAGCATTCGCACATTGCTATAGAAGGTGGTGTGAACGAAGGTTCCGAGGCTGTGACTTCGGAGGTCAGAATTGGTGACGTGGTTAACCCGGACGATATTCACATCTATCGCTCGTTGGCCGGTGGTACAACTATGGCGCAATTGCTTCATGGTTCAGCCAACCCAATTGGGGGCCAGGCGCAGGTTATTAAACTACGCTGGGGTACCGATGCCAATATCATGAAGTTTGATGCTGCACCGGAGTCGATTAAATTCGCATTAGGTGAGAACGTTAAGCAGAGTAACTGGGGCGACAATATGACGGTTCGCTACCCACAAACTCGACTGGGTGTTGAGACTATCATGCGCGATGCTTTCCAGGCTGCACTTGAGTACCAGCAGCGTAAACAAGCTTATGACCGTATGAGCCGTTCAGAGCGTAATAAGGTTTCTGCTCCACGTCCGGACTATCGCCTGGATACGCTATTGGAGATTTTAAACAGTGAACGCTTTGTTCATGCTCACTCTTACGTTGCTTCAGAAATTCTGATGTTAATGGAAGTGGCTGAGGATTTTGGCTTCACGCTGGATACCTTCACCCACATTCTTGAAGGCTACAAAGTTGCTGATGAAATGGCTGCACATGGTGCCAGCGGTTCAACTTTTGCTGACTGGTGGGCGTATAAGTTTGAAGTTTACGACGCTATTCCACATAACGCGTGTTTGATGAAAGAGCGTGGCGTATTAACCAGTATTAACTCGGACAGCAACGACTTGCAGCGCCGTTTGAATACTGAAGCAGCTAAGTCAGTTCGTTATTGCGGTATGGAGCCACACGAAGCGCTGAAAATGGTGACGATTAACCCGGCCAAACAGCTAAAAGTTGATAACTATGTCGGCTCTATCGAAAAAGGCAAGCACGCCGACTTTGTTTTATGGAGTCATTATCCTTTAAGTGCGTATGCCCGCGCAGAGCAGACTTGGATAAATGGTCGTAAGTTCTTTGATCGTGAGCTGGACAAGCAACGTCAGCAAGCCGTTAAAGAAGAGAAAAACGCACTTATCCAGAAAGTTTTAGCAGCAGGTGATGATGCTAAGCAGGGTGCTAAAGATGGTTATAAACCGGAACAGCCAACCTGGCACTGTGATACTGAGCATGATTTTTGGCTGGATCACTTTACCGGTAAAGGGCATCAGCACGGAGGACAACACTAATGAATAAACTACTTACCACTGTTAGTGCCGCATTAGTTAGTGCGCTGACGCTGAATAGTGCAATGGCACATGATGAAGTTCCGGGTGAAAAGCAGCAGGCTCCTGTTGTGCTTCAGGGAGGAACTCTGCACACGGTATCTAATGGCGTACTAACCGACTCAGACTTAGTTTTCGAGAATGGGGAAATTACCGCTATTGGTCGTGATGTCAGTATTCCCCAAGGTGCCGAGGTAATTGATATTTCAGGAAAACACGTTTATCCAGGCGTTATTGCAATGGATACAACAATTGGTTTGAATGAAATTGAAGCGGTACGTGCTACACGAGATGCTCGCGAAGTGGGTGACATTCACCCGGAAGTAGCAGGGCACATTGCGTTTAACGCCGACTCGGAAATTATACCGACCGTACGTTATCACGGCATTACTCATGCTCAGGTAGTGCCTGAAGGCTCGCTTGTGGCTGGCCAGTCGTCGTTAATGCACCTCGATGGCTGGAATTACCAGGATGCGCTGGCTGCCGGTGAGCTGGGCGTACACATTTCCTGGCCACGGACATACGTTGTTAATACCTGGTGGGAACGTCGTTCTGCCGAAGAGCAGCGTAAAGCCAATGAAGAAAATCGGCAGAAGCTGATGAAAGTATTTGCCGATGCTAAAGCTTACTACGACGCCAAGCAGGCTGATCGCGCTATTGATTTAGACCAGCGCTGGGAAGCTATGCTGGGACTGTTTGATGGCAGCAAAAAGCTGTATGTTCATGCTGATGACAAGCGTCAGTTAGAGCAGGCCATTGATACCGCTCAGGAGTATGGGTTTGACTTGGTATTGATGGGCGCCAGAGATGCGTGGCGTATTGCCGACGAACTCGCCGAGCTGAATGTTCCGGTTGTTTTTGGCTCTCCATATGGTCTGCTAGGTCGTGACGATGAAGGTTATGATCAAGACTTTTCATCACCGGCTCGACTTGCAGAGGCGGGAGTGAACTTTGCGATTTCTTACCCTGGCTATTGGGACGTGCGTAACTTGCCTTTTGCGGCTGGTAATGCAGTCGCATTTGGTCTGGATCAGCAACAAGCGCTCGCGGCAATCACATTGAAACCTGCAGAGATTCTTGGGGTTGCGGATAAACTGGGCTCGCTGGAAGTCGGGAAAAGTGCCTCACTTAGCGTATCGGAAGGTGACTTACTGGACCCTATTGGGCAAAAGTTAACGCACCTTTATATTGATGGACGCAAAGTGAGCTTAAGTAGCCGCCATACAGAGCTCTACGAGAAGTACCGCCAGAAACCATCTGAATAAAGACAATGTTTTAGTTAGGCAAACAAAAAAGCCCCTGTCATTTACGACAGGGGCTTTTCATTTCAGACATCCTAACTTAGCTATTTAGCAAGCGCGCTATAAGAGCTCTTAGCGTTGCTGGTTCAAATGGCTTATCCGTCAGGGCATCAACGCCACTTTGCTTCACATTGGCTAGTTGAGGCTCATTGGCGCGGGCTGTAACCATGAGTACCGGTGTATGAGCATGTGCTGAGCTGTTACGAATGTATTGCGTCAGTTCGCTACCGTTCACTTGTGGCATATGAAAGTCGGTGACAATTAAATCAAACTGGTGTTCTGCCAGAATATCAATGGCTTGCTGTCCGTTCTCCGCTTCAACAAAGCTTTCAACACCAAGGTTTTCAAATACACGGCGCAGAACATGTCGCGAGGTCATACTGTCGTCCACAATTAACACTCTTAAGTCTTCGATATCATAGAGCTCAAGGTGCAGTGGTTCCGGCTCCATCATATCCATGGTGGCGGTTATGGCGCGTTGCAGCTGATCCGGCGTAAAAGGTTTGGGTAAAATGGCAATAATACCTGCTTGCTTGAACTGTTCGAGTTGATCCGCACGATGTTCAGATGACACCAACATAAAATGTAAGGTATCTTTTAAGTCCTTAGCGTTAATAAACTGAATCAGCTCATGGGCAGTACCGTCGGAAAAATACATAGCACTGGTAACAATATCAGGTTGCCAACGAAGTATTTCTTCTTTGGCTTCTGCAATGGTTGAAGCGCCGCGGGTATGCTGAATACCTGCTTGATTCAGGTGTTGAGTAATGACTTTTCGTTGCACATCGGATGGTTCGATGAGCAAAATGCGCAGTTCGTCGAAGGCTATAGCCATAATAAAATAACTAGGATTTATTGTGTCCGAAAGAGTAGGGTATTCAGCAGATAAACTCAATCAGAAAATCTGTGTTAAGCTCATTAAAAAAAGGGGGAAGTATGAGCGTTAGTCGCGATTTTTCAAATGATGGTAAGCAGTTAGTTATTGCCATAAAAGGTAAATTTGATTTTAGTCTGGTTCAGGAGTTTCGCCAGGCCTACAGTCATATTGGTGATTCCCAACCCACGGTTATTATTGATTTGAGGGAAACGGACTATTTAGACAGTTCTGCGCTGGGCATGTTGCTTAATATGCGTAAATCTCTAGGTAGTAGTGTCAAAGGTATCCAGTTAGTGAATGCGAAGCCTGACGTACGCCGTATTCTTGATATTTCGCGCTTTGATAAGATGTTTGTTATCGCTTAATGAAGGTTTTAATTGTTGATGACCAACCCGCAAACCAAGTCATGTTAAGCGGGTTAATTAAGCGTTTTGGTCATCAGGTAAGGTGCGCTTCAAACGGCATTGAGGCAATAGATGTTTTTTCTGATCTGGAGCCGGACGTCGTGTTGCTGGACGTTATGATGCCTATTATGGATGGGTTTGAAACCGCACCCTGTTTAAAGGCTTTAAGTGGCGATGTTCATCTACCTATTTTATTTATTACCGCACTGGATGATCAGGAAACCTTGCTGAAGTGTCTGGAAGCGGGCGGCGATGACTTCATTAGCGTGCCTTTCGAACCTGTGGTTTTGCAGGCTAAGTTGAATGCTCACGCACGGGTTCGTGAACTCAGTTATTCGTTAAAAGGAAAAAATGAAGCCCTGGCTTATCACTCAAACCGTATGGAGCGCGAGCAAAACGTTGTCAGTCACATGCTGGCGAATGCTTTGCAGGAAAATGAAACACAATATCCTTTCCTGAAAACCTATCTGGCGCCTGCCAGCGAGTTCAATGGCGACTTAGTTCTGACTAAAGCTGGGCCCTTAGGCAACTTCTACCTTTTTGTTGGTGACTTTACCGGGCACGGCTTGGCACCGGCTACAGGGGCTCTTCCCGTTTCTCAAACCTTTTTTGATTTGGCTGATAAAGGCCTTTCAATAGCCAATATGGTTGAAGAGTTTAACCGCAAGCTGGTTAAACTCTTACCTGACGATATGTTTTGTGCTGCCTTCGTTGCGGAGTTATCGGCAAATGGCGAGCGCCTTACCTATTGGAACGGCGGAATTCCCGACGCTCTTTTGATTAATGAAGCTGGTCAGGTTGAAAATCGTTTGGTGCCGGAACATATGGCGTTAGGTATTTTGCCTCCTGAAGAATTTAGCAGTCAGGTCAGCCACTGCTTTATTGGGAAGGGCATCCGTCTTATTACTTATACGGATGGTGTGGTCGAAATGACAAATCAGGACGATCAAAGGTTGTCCGAGGATGGGTTTGAAGAATTATTGCGGCGCTATGCGTGCAAACGTGATTTTGACGGCCTGGTAACGGCTTTACAAAAGTTCCAGCAAGGTCAGGAGCAGTTTGATGATGTTTCATTGGTGTGCCTGGATTGTGCACCAACTAATTTGCCAGTCATAAGACCTGATACAAATGTGACGCATCTGCCTTTCCGGTTGGTAGTCTATTTAAAAGAAGATGAAATTAGAGGGCGCGATCCAATTATTAAACTGGTCGATTCGTTGAGCCATCTGGAAGGTATCCGGGCACATAAAACAACTTTATACTTATTGTTGGCCGAAGCCTTCAATAACACGCTGGAGCACAGTTTTCTTCAACTTGACTCTGAAATAAAACAGACAGGTCAGGGCTTTGATGAGTACTACCGGGCGCGTGAAGAGCGACTGGCAGAGTTGGAAGGAGTAGAGATAGAAATTGATATCGAGTATCGGCCAAAGAGCAGCCTGTTGTCTTTTAGCCTGTCCTCTAACAGCGAAAACGGTTTCAATGAACCTGTAAATGATACAGAAGAAGATGAGTCGCTGGCTTTCGGACGAGGATTACAGCTTATCAGGAACTTTTCGAGTCACGTCGAGTGGCGCGACAATGGGCGCTGCTTGTATATTGAATATGATCTTAGCCTCCCGAGCGCTTGACCTTGTAACCCTCTTTTTTCAACCAGCTTTCAATACTGTCCCTCTGGTCTCCCTGTAACTCAATTTCATACTCTTTAACTGCGCCACCAACACCGCAAAGCTGTTTTAATTTTCTTGCGATGCTTTTTAATTCTGCCTGGGGTTTGTTCAGTCCGTTGACAATAGTCACCCCTTTGCCTTTACGACCTTTAGTTTCCCGTCGCAGGCGCACAATACCGTCGCCTTCTGGAACACTTTCGGGTTCTGGTTCCGGATCAATTCGGCCTGAATCTGTTGAATATACTACTTGGCTTAATTGGTCTTTCCAGTCTGGCATGCCATTTACCACTTCTTCTTCGGTTGAAACAGTTC
Organism: Idiomarina sp. UBA4206; assembly: GCF_002383015.1. Classification (NCBI taxonomy): domain Bacteria; kingdom Pseudomonadati; phylum Pseudomonadota; class Gammaproteobacteria; order Alteromonadales; family Idiomarinaceae; genus Idiomarina; species Idiomarina sp. UBA4206. Next base: position 6,785 of record NZ_DFTS01000064.1, on the reverse strand, counting down.
TTCTAAATCGTCTTCTTTTTTGTGTCTTTCTTTGTCTCGTGCGTGAGCATCTTTCAGTTCCTGAGCTATTTGCTCCAGCGCCTGTTTTATTGATTGCTGCCGCGAGGTTGTGTAATCATCACTGAAGTTCTGGTCTTCAATGGTGCGTAAAGCCTTCTCATAGTACTGACGAGCAGAGCCCAACATTTGACTTTCATAGGCGTGGCGGCCTCTGCGTATAAGAGTTTCAATACTGATTTTTAACTGCAATTTAGTTAAACGCTGATCCTCGACGCTAAAGACGTTACTGTCAACTCTGCCGCGCGAATGCTCGCTTCTCAGTGTTGCTCTTAAGCGCTTGAGCCCGTTTATCATGGCAATAATTTGTTTATTGTTTTGCGGAATCTCAAAGTCTTCACTAATAAGAGAAGTATCGTTGCGATCAACGCTTTGAATGCGCTCTTCGTAGTCCTTTATTCGTGCCTGATAGTCCTTTGAGGGGGATACGCTGTTCATATTCTTGAGCACTTCATAAGCGCGACTATTTAACACCGCCAGCATCGACTTACCAATAGGGAAAAAGCTCGACATGTGAATGAGGTCTTCGATTTGCTCAAGCGAGCTTCTCAAACGCGCCATTTTCTTGCGCCGTTCCAGCTCTAAACGTTGCTTATGTTGCTGCACCGCACCGACAACAATTGCCAGTATTATCAGTAATATAATCAGTGCGATAACAATGGTGTAAATCATATTACGCTCATTAGGTTATTATTGTTCTCAGGGTAATGTTAAAGAGAAAACACCACCACCTAAGTGTCCATTATTTTTTAGTTCGATAAAACCTTTTTTATCATTTCGTTCATGTGCATTTGCGATTAACTGCGCAAAGTAGAGCCCAAGGCCGGTTCGTGCCTGTTGAACCTTTAACTCTTGCATGAGCATAGCGGCATTTTTGAGCATAACAGGGGGAAAGCCATCCCCGTTGTCATGAACTCTGATTTGGCAGCCACCGTCATTTTTTGTTTGTACTTCAATAAAGAGTTTATCGGCGGTATAACGCATTGCATTAATGATGATGTCATTAAGCAAATTACAAATCAGGTCTCTGTCGAACCATGCTACAGCGCTCTCATCAATTTCTGTACTGACAGTAATACCGCGTTGCTCAAGGTACAGTTCGTTGTTTAATAACAGCTCTTCGACCAGCTCATCCAGATGATGTTGGTCGATATTTAATGGCAGCGCGTCGTTATTTTCACGATAGAGAGTCAACATCTGCATTAAACTGGAGTTGATGCGCTGAGCTTCGTAATGGACTTTTGCCATTTTTTCTGTTGCACTGCTGTCAGTGACCTGTTCAGATACTTCTTCTATCATTTGAATAAGTAAACACAATGAGTTTTTCATGTCGTGCACAGAGGACGCCAGTACGGTTGAAAAATCAAATGTGGGCTGACTCATAGAAGGCAGTTCCTGCAATTTTGACAAATACCGTTGCTATCCGTTCTTTATTTGTCATAGTTATTAAGATTATTATAGTATTTTCTTATATCACATTTCGCAAACAGAGTGGCACGTTCCTCAATGAAATTACAGCAGTTACGCTACATTGTTGAAGTAATGAATCACAACCTGAATGTTTCCGCTACGGCTGAAAGCTTATTTACGTCGCAGCCGGGAATCAGTAAACAGGTGAGAATGCTGGAAGATGAGCTGGGCGTGCAGATATTTGGCCGGACAGGAAAGCATTTAACCCACGTAACACCTGCTGGTAAAGACATTATTTCGGTTGCACAACAAGTTCTGGATAGCGTTCAGTCAATAAAAACCGTTGCAGCTGAGCATACCTTGCCAGATCAGGGGAAACTCAATATTGCGACAACTCATACTCAGGCTCGTTATGCATTACCTGACGTTATTGAACGTTTTATTCAGCATTACCCTAAAGTGTCGCTGCATATGCATCAGGGGTCACCTGAACAAATTAGTGAAGCAGCAGCAAAGGGGCGAGCTGATTTTGCTATCGCCACTGAAGCATTGCACTTATATCATGATCTGATCATGCTGCCCTGTTATCACTGGAATCGTTCTATTGTGGTACCAAAATCGCACCCGCTTACGCAGCTCAGCAAAATAAGTATTGATGATATTGCTCAATTCCCGTTAGTGACTTACGTGCATGGTTTTACCGGTCGTTCTGAACTTGATAAAGCTTTCGCCGAGGCCGGGCATGAACCTAAAATTGTTTTTACGGCAACCGACGCTGATGTCATAAAAACTTACGTGCGGATGGGGTTAGGAATTGGTGTATTAGCGAGTATGGCTTATGACCCTAAAGTTGATACGGATCTTGTTGCGATACCGGCTGAACATCTGTTTGCGCACAGCACGACGAAGATAGGTTTCCGCCGAGGTACGTTTTTACGCACTTACATGTATGACTTTATAGAGAATTTTGCACCGCACCTAACCAGGGAGCAGGTACAAAAAGCGACGCAACTGAAAACTCAGGAAGAAATTGATAAGTTGTTTGAGAACTGCTCATTGCCGATGCGTTAAGCACCGGCAATGATTTGGGTCGTTAACATTCAATAATATTGACTGCCAAGCCGCCGCGAGCGGTTTCTTTGTATTTGGTTTTCATATCGTTTCCAGTGTCCCACATGGTTTTAATTACTTTATCCAGAGACACTTTATGGTCGCCTTCGCCTCGCATGGCTAAGCGGGCAGCGTTAATGGCTTTAACAGAACCCATTGCGTTTCGTTCAATACAGGGTACTTGTACTAAACCGCCCACAGGGTCGCAAGTTAAGCCAAGGTTATGTTCCATACCGATCTCTGCCGCATTTTCGACTCTGGATGGATCACCGCCCATAAATTCGGCCAGCGCACCTGCGGCCATTGAACAGGCAACACCGACTTCACCCTGACAGCCGACTTCAGCGCCAGAAATAGAAGCGTTTTTCTTATACAGAATACCGATAGCCGCTGAGGTTAGCAGAAAGCGCACGACGGCATCTTCGTCCAGGGTTTCGATGAATCTGTCAGCATAGCTCATTACTGCCGGTATAATACCTGCGGCACCGTTGGTGGGGGCTGTGACTATACGACCACCAGCAGCGTTTTCTTCATTAACGGCTAATGCGTATAAATCTACCCAAT
>NZ_DFTS01000064.1:0-3559 GCF_002383015.1 Idiomarina sp. UBA4206 | reverse complement strand
GCTGGATTTTTCTTTCTTCAGGCGCTGATATAAAGACGACGCGCGACGGCGCACTTTGAGACCGCCGGGAAGAATGCCTTCGGTGGTAATACCGTTTTTGATGCTTTCCTGCATGGTGCGCCAGATTTTCATTAAACCGGCACGAATATCTTCTTCACTACGAAAGGCCTTTTCGTTGGCCATCATTAATGAACTCATGCGCATACCATGTTCTTTGCAATGCGCCAGAAGGTCAGCGGCACTGTCAAACGGGTACGGAATAGGTTTGGCGGACTGTTCTATCGCTTCTTCCAGAGTCTCGTCAAAGTCTTCATCGCGAACGATGAAGCCACCACCAATAGAGTAGTAAAGATCGCTATAGATTATCTCACCGTCTTTCAACAGCTTGAGCTCCATGGCGTTAGCGTGTTTCGGCATGGTTTTGCGGCGGTGAAAGGTAATAGCACCTTCACTCGGGAAGGAAACTTCCTTTTCACCCAATAAATTTAAAGTTTCGGTTTTACGCGTTTGTTCCAGAAAGTCCTCAACACTGTCAGTGTCGACGCTTTCAGGCGTTTCGCCTGCAAGACCAAGAATAACGGCTTTGCCCGTACCGTGACCTTTACCGGTTTGACCAAGCGAGCCGAACAATTCGACTTTTATGCCGTCGGCGTTGTCGAGATGCCCGGCTTCTTTTGCCATATGCAAAAAGTCATAGGCTGCTTTCATCGGCCCTACCGTATGAGAACTGGAAGGACCAATACCAATTTTATAGATATCAAAAACGCTAATCATAGTTATCCTTACCTGTCGCGCATGCTCGTTCTGATTATTATAGTATTGTCGCATGATTCATGTGGGGGGAAGCAAGTTTTAAACAAAAATAAGTGGTCAGTTCAGTGGTCTGAAATGATTTTTCCCGTCGGGTTGTAATTGTTCTGACAATTCGCGCAAGATCCCGGCGGTTGCCCCCCAAATATTTCGATGTTGCCAGGGGATGAAATACACCCGGTCGTAGATAAACTTACGAATACGGTAAACGTAGTGGTTTCCATGATCGAGAATATCAGCCAGTGGTACTTCAAAAATCTCTGCGACTTCACTTTCCTCGGCAACCAAGGGCTGTAGTGGTGAGACAAAAGCCACATAAGGGCGGATCATAAAATACGATAAGACCGGGTAGTCGTGTAAACGCCCTATGACTTCGACCTGACTGCGGGGCAGGCCAATTTCTTCTTCGGTTTCGCGCAGCGCAGTATCCAGCAGGTCAGTATCAGTATTGTCAAACCGGCCACCAGGAAAACTGATTTGGCCTGCGTGTTTACGCAGTTTACTGGAGCGCCGGGTGAGTATGAGTGAGAGTCCGTGTGGTCGCTCAATAATTGGGATTAACACCGCTGCCGGACGCAAACGCTTACGCAACGGCTCATCAATTCTGCGCTCAACCGGGGGGGATGGGTAAAGGCTAAAGCGACGAATAAAGTCTGCGCGGGTGTTAATCGTCATGATGCTAATACCGACAGGATGCGTGACACTTTGTCCTTAGTCTCCTGATACTCCTCAGAGGCCGTTGAGTCCGCGACCAGACCTCCGCCGGCCCAGCAGTAAAGCTGACCGTCTTCGGCAAGCAGTGTACGAATGGTAATGCTGGTGTCACTGCGCCCGTGCTGAGAAAAATAACCCATACTACCGCAGTAAATATTACGACGGTGTGGCTCTAGCTCTTCAATGATCTGCATGGCCCTAATTTTAGGGGCTCCGGTGATAGAACCGCCGGGGAAAGCGCCGTTGAACAGGCTCAATGCGGTGCGGCCGGGTTGCAGTTTGCCAATAACCGTTGATACCAGGTGGTGAACTGCAGGAAAGCTCTCTATGGCAAATAAGCTGGGGGTTTTAATGCTGCCCGGCTCACAGTTCTTACTCAAGTCGTTACGCAGCAAATCAACAATCATCAGGTTTTCTGCCCGGTCTTTTTCTGAGATTAACAGAGCATGCTGGCTGGCTTGATCTCTGTGCGTATCGTCAAACCGCGGACGCGTACCTTTAATGGGTTTTGTTTCTACCTGACCCTTGGCATCGGTGAGCAAAAAGCGTTCCGGCGACAGGCTCAGAATAGCGCTGCCGGGAAGTCTCATAAAAGCAGAAAATGGTGCTGAATTCGCTTGCCGTAACTTCAGGTAAGCCGACCATTCACTGCCTTGATACCTGGCTGAATATCGCTGTGCTAAATTGATCTGATAGGCATCACCAGCCAGCAGATAGTTTTGTACCGCGTTAAATTTCCCGGTGTACTGCTGCTCGCTCATGTTGCTTTGCCAGTCGCTGACTAATTGAAAGGCTGCAGCCTTCTTAGGCTTCGTTGTCTGGTTCCAAAACTCGGTTAGCTCTTCTAACTGATCGACTGGCGCAACTAGCCATACCCTGTCGTTCTTCCGGTCGATAATCAACGCCTGGCTGTAATAGGCCAGTACCGCATCGGGAGACTGGTAGGTATCCGCATTAAACTCAGGAATGACTTCCAGTGAACGACCATGGTCATAGCCAACAGCGCCGGCAAAGCCACCCTGAAAAGGCAGTTCAGCGGGCCCGGAATAATGACCGGATAACAGATTCAATTGCTCGGCATAATGACAAAGCTCGGCTGACGACTCGGGAGCGGGGGGAAGTTTTGACGGCTTGTCTGTTGATACTTTCAGTTTGCCTGCTTTACAACTTAAAACCAGTTCTGGCTGTCGGAAGATAATATCATAGGCACAGTTTTCATGGCTTTGTGCAGCAGAGTCCAGTAACAGTGCGTAGCTTTCATGCTGACAGCGCTGAAACAACTCAATAGCTGAGGCCTGGCAATTAAGTTTTATCGCACAGAGATCCGGGAAAACACTCACATCATGCTCGCAATTCAGGCTGGTTACTCATTACCAATATACTACCACAGCAAATATTCGCCGGTCAGTGGCACTGGTCAGTTGTTAGCGAAAACGCTATTATAGCGCCACGCAAAAGTTAACCAAGAGGCAGTTCCATGACCACCATTCGTCAGGCCGATTTTATTGACAGTATTGCCGATGCGTTGCAGTACATTTCTTATTATCACCCACTGGACTTTATTAAAGCACTGGATGAGGCATACCAGCGTGAAGAGAGCGAAGCGGCAAAAAATGCCATTGCTCAGGTACTGACCAACTCGCGTATGTCTGCACAAGGGCACCGTCCGATTTGTCAGGACACCGGTATTGTCACCTGTTTTGTGAAAGTGGGCATGGGTGTGCAGTGGGATAAAACTGACCTGACGGTTCAGCAAATGGTGGATGAAGGTACTCGTCGAGCCTACAACAACCCGGACAACCCTCTGCGTGCTTCTATTGTGGCTGACCCAGCGGGCGCCCGTAAGAATACTGGCGATAACACTCCGGCCGTGGTGCATATTGATATGGTACCAGGTAGTGAAATTGAAGTCATGATTGCTGCAAAAGGTGGTGGCTCAGAGAATAAATCCAAAATGGCCATGTTAAACCCAAGTGACTCTATTGCGGACTGGGTTGTTGAAACCTTGCCGAAGATGGGCGCTGGCTGGTGTCCG
>NZ_DFTS01000025.1:92642-94995 GCF_002383015.1 Idiomarina sp. UBA4206 | reverse complement strand
TCGAATCCCTCCGCCCCTGCCAGTTTCTGACTGGCTATCCTTCCAAAGCTTGAGTAAACTGCACTTATCTGTTTTCAACGGTAATCGTTATGCTTCCTGAATGGACCAGTCAACAACGTACTGCTTTGCAATTGATGGGTATTCCCGTATGGCAAACCAAAAGTGCGACAGCACCTGTATTTTACTACCGACTGGGCCCGCTCTACTTGCAGGGAGCTGTTGAATTGCCGGTTTCCCTTCCTGGCTGGATTAACGATCTTAGTTTGTATTTTGAGCAACGTCCGGTTGCCGTAAAAGCGCCAGTTCAAACGCCAGGCTTGTGTTTTAATTACACCGACTGGCTGGCTAAGCCCCTTTCTACTGAGCAGAAAAAGACGCTTTGGCTGCAGCTGCAAAATGAAGACCGTGAGTACTGAAGACACTAAAATTGAAAGTTTTGAACCCGGTAAACCCGAGTTTGAGGTCGAAAACAAAGCACACAGCCACCCCTGGTCATGGACGGTATTCAGTCAAAGTGTTGGCGAGCATTACCGTTGCAGGCGATTAATGCAAGGTTCACAAGTTATAGGCTTTACTATCTGTCAGCGAGTGGCAGATGAATTGACCTTGCACAACATTGCGGTCGATCCCGCTTTTCAGGGGCGGGGCTATGGTAACAAACTCATGCAGGACTTATTAGACTACGCCTATGACCATCAGTATGTTGTTTTTCTGGAGGTACGCGCATCGAATTCAGCGGCTATTCGCTTATATGAACACAATGGATTTGATACCGTAGGTCGCAGGTTAAACTATTATCCATTGGATGGCGGCAGAGAAGATGCTTTAGTTATGCGCTGGAGCCGTCAACAAGACTAACGGAGTAATTATGCCATCAACGCAACAAGTGCGGGCGTTACAAGCCTTGTCCTTCATGGACTTAACGACATTGAATAATGACGATAACCGCAAGGTCATTGAAGATTTATGCTCACGTGCATCTATCAATGAAAAAAGCGTCGCTGCAGTTTGTGTTTTTCCGGAGTGGGTTGCTTTAGCTAAACAGTTTTTAGAAGAGCAGGGACTTAGCACTAAGGTTGCTACCGTAACAAATTTTCCTGATGGCAGCAGTGACGTTGAGCGGGCAGCCGCTGAGACAGAGCGTGCGATTGCTGCCGGTGCCGATGAAGTGGACGTTGTCCTGCCCTACAGAGCTTTATTAAATGGTGATGAAAGTACGCCAGCCGAGCTGGTAAGAGAATGCAAGGATATTTGCGGTGACTCAATACAATTAAAAGTCATTATCGAATCCGGAGAACTGGAGCAGCACGATAAAATCGTTCTTGCTAGTGAACTTGCAATTGCAAATGGCGCGGACTTTATTAAAACCTCAACGGGCAAAGTTTCAGTGAATGCGACCTTAAAAGCAGCTGAAGCTATGTTAGGAGTAATAAAAGCCAGTCAAACCGACTGCGGGTTTAAAGCTGCCGGAGGTATTCGTACAGTCGACGATGCCGTTCAGTATATTGAATTAGCTGAACAGCTGATGGGTGAAGACTGGGTCACCGCGAGTCATTTCCGCATTGGTGCCAGTAGCTTGTTACAGGACATTCAGAAGATTTTGGTTAAGGCTTAACCGATGTTTTTGCCACAAGAGGTCATTCGTAAAAAGCGAGACGGTATCTTCTTGTCTGCAGCCGATATTCAGGAATTTATTAACGGCATTTGTGACGAGTCGGTCAGTGAAGGCCAAATAGCTGCTCTTGCTATGGCGGTTTACTTTCAGGGAATGTCAGCAGAGGAAAAGAAAGCCCTGACGGTTGCGATGCGTGACTCAGGGGACGTTCTTGACTGGCGACAGCAGGATCTGAATGGCCCTTTACTGGATAAACACTCTACGGGTGGTGTGGGCGATGTGGTCAGCTTCATGCTGGGCCCTATTGTTGCTGCCTGCGGTGGTTACGTCCCGATGATCTCCGGCCGGGGGTTAGGGCATACAGGCGGCACACTCGATAAGTTTGATTCTATCCCCGGATATCAGACGGCTCCCGATAATCAGTTGTTTCGCGATACCGTTAAAAATGCCGGGGTCGCAATTATTGGTCAGACGGGGCGTTTAGCTCCTGCAGACAGTCGTTTTTATGCAACGCGGGATATCAGTGCGACGGTAGAATCAATTCCTCTGATAACGGCCTCGATTCTGGCAAAAAAGCTTGCTGAAGGGTTAGACGGTCTAGTTATGGACGTTAAAGCGGGTAACGGCGCTTTTATGCCCAGCTTTGAGAAGTCAAAAGAACTGGCGCAGAGTCTGGTTACTGTTGGTTGTGAGTTAGGGGTTGAGACCACGGCGCTAATAACGGATATGAATGAAACC